>JAHAZJ010000131.1 GCA_018385315.1 Treponema sp.
AAAGGGCGGGAGCAGAAAAAAGACTTTTCAAAAAGGCTCTAAGGGCGGAAACAATCGTTTCCTTGCCGCCCTTAGCGTCTAGCGACGATATCTAGCGGTTTTGAGAAGGCTTTTTTCTGCGGTAGCCATTTTAGGTAACTGCGCTGTGTGTAATTTGTTTGTTTTCTTTAATTTAAACCTACCTTTTTTTCTAAACTATTTTTTTCATTCTCCGAAAATGAATGTAGATGTAAACATTTTAATGTAAGGAGAATGACTATGAATAGTTTCACACGTTCTATTGATTTATTACAGCGTGAAATGGATGTTGCTCAGTTGAGATACAATGTTGGTGCAAATAACATTGCTATGAGTGAAGTTCCAAATTATAAACGTCAAGTAGTTACTTTTGAGAGCGAATTAAAAAAGGCCTTCGAATCAGAAGAAAATTCTAAAAACGCATTTAAACTTACTACAACAAATAGTAAACATATTCAGATTAATGAACCTTATGATTACCGTGAAGTAGAACCTCGTCGTGTAACAGATTATACAACTACAGCTAAACCAAACGGTAATAATGTTGATGCTGAAACTGAAGCAAATAATGTTCTCCAAATTAGAATGCAGTATAACCTTCTTACTCAACTTGTAGGCTTTGAGTTTGATCAAGTTAATATTGCAATGAAAAAATAGTAGCTGAAAACAGCTGGTAATAACAGGAGGAATTTTATGGGACTTTTTTCTAGTATTAATATTGCTTCAACAGGTTTGAGCGCAGAAAGACTTAGAACAGACGTAATTTCAAATAATATTGCAAATGCATCAACAACAAGAACACAGGAAGGTGGTGCTTATAAAAAATCTACTGTTGTTTTTGGTGCAGTTTCAGATGATAATGCACAATGGAATTTCCCTTTTGTATCAGAAGCTATGGATAATGGTGTGGGAAAAGGTGTAAAGGTTCTTGAAATTAAGAAAGATACATCGGAGGGTAGATTTGTATATGATCCTACACATCCAGATGCAATTCAGAGTGGTCCACATAAAGGATATGTTGAATATCCAAATGTAAATATTGTAAATGAAATGGTAGATCTTATTTCCGCTTCACGTGCATATGAGGCCAATGCTACTGTAATTGATGGGGCAAAAGATATGTTTAATGCTGCCCTTGATATTGCAAAATAGCCGCACCGGTTAGTTAGAGTTGACACTGTCATAATACCGTTGTAAAATTTTAGATAGGGTGGAAATATGAAAGTACCAGAATTTGGAACATTACAGATGGTTAGAGCCAATGAAAGTCATTATGGAATTGGCGGAATTACATCATTAAACGATATAAAAGATAAAACAGGTCTTTTACACACAACAGAAAAAGAAGGTAAAAAAACTTTTCAGGATTATCTTCTTGATGCAATGGAAACTGTTAACAATCAGCAGCTTGAAGTTGATGGCTTGTCAGAAAAAATCATGACAAATCCTGACGAAGTTGATATTCATGATGTTACAATTGCAATGTCAAAAGCTCGTATGAGTCTTAATCTTGCTCAGACTGTAATAGACAGATTAATTACAGATTGGAATGAAATCACAACTACACGATAAATTGGTTGTCAAATTCTACTCCCTATGATATAATTTATTAAATTTGCAATAAATTTATTTATATTCGTTCACGGGAGGGGAACTAATGAACGAATGGTTCAAAAAGGTTGCTGCAAAGGTCAAAGAAACTTGGTCAAAGTGGAAACCTGTCCAGAAAGTCATATTATTAGCAACAGTTGCTGTTGTGATAGTAGTAATTATTGCTACTGCACGAGTTTCTTCAAAACCAAGTTTGGTTAAAGTTTTTTCAGCACCTGTAACTGATTCAACAAATCTCGCAAAAATCCTTGATCGCATTAATTCAGAAGGAATTGAAGCTTCAACTTCTGAAGGTTTTATCTATGTAAAGGATCAAACTACAAAAACTAAGGTTTCGGCTATGTTAAATGCTGATGGCTTAATTCCATCAAATATTGACATTTGGGCTGATTATTTTGACCGTTCCTGGTCCACAACAGATGAAGATCAGAACCAGAAGCTGCTTTTAAATAAAAAAAGAGAGCTTGAAAACTTTATTAAAGCTTATGATGGAATTAGAAATGCTTCGGTTATTCTTACAATTCCTAAGGCAACAATTTTTGCAGAAGATCAGTCTCCTGTAAAATGTTCAGTAATTCTTACACCTCAGTCAAACAGTTTTATTCTTAAAGATACAAAGAAAATTCATTCAATTCATAATGCTATTTTAGCCTGTGTAGAAGGATTAAGTTCAGAAAACCTTGTTATTACAGATGCTGATGGAAATTGTATTAACGATTTTGAAAGTATGGCAGACAGTGATGCTGTTGATGTTACTGCAAAACAGCAGCGTCTTATTGCTAAACTGGAAGCAGATTATACAACAAAGATTTCTAAGGCTCTGGAAGGTGATGGAAAGGACAGAAAAGGTCCCTATACAGACCGTGTAAATCAGATTGGTGTTACAATTAAAATGGATCAGTCAAAGCGTTCTAGCGAATCTGTAGAATATTCTCCAATTGTTCGTAAAGAAGATAATCCGGATACACCTTATGATGATTCTGATATTGTTGATTATATTCCAGTTTCATCTCAGACTGTTACAAAAGAATATGAAACTACAGGTTATACTCCTGAAGGTCCAGCTGGAATTGAAGGTCAAAATCCTCCTGTTTATTCTGATGTTTCAAATGTTCTGGGGCATTCTACAGAAACTGGTGTTACACAGAATAATCTTGTAAACACAAAACAGACAACTGAAGTTGTTTCTCCACAAATTGATGCAATTTCAGTCGGTGTTGATGTTGATGGTGTGTACACATTTAGAATGAAAGATGGAAAGTATGTTCTTGATGATGAAGGTTGGCGTATTCGTGATTATACACCAGTTTCTCCAGAGCAGCTTGCTCAGACTGAATTGTTAATTAAAGGTCTTATTGGATATGATAGAAATCGTGGTGATTTGGTAACAGTAACAAATATTGGTATTAACAGAACCGCAGAATTCCACGAAGAAGATTTAGCATATTTTGCAAAACAAAGGCGAACAACAACAATTATTCTTATTTTGGTTGCAATTGTTGTTGTTCTTATTGGATTTATCTTATTCAGAATTATTAGTAAAGAAATTGAACGTAGAAGACGTGAAAGGGAAGCCCGTCTTCTTGCCGAACAGCAGGCTGCTCGAGAAAAAGCACTTTGGGATGCAAAAGAAGATGGTATGGAAGTTACAATGTCTGTTGAAGAAACAAGACGTATGGAACTTCAGGAAAATGCAATTACAATGGCAAAAGAGCATCCTGAAGATGTTGCAATGCTTATTCGTACATGGTTGATGGAGGAATAGAAGATGGCAGATGATGTAGTAGCAGAACCACCAAAAGCGTCAAATAATCCTAAACCTGTTCCAAAGCCTGGACAGTTAAAACCAGCAGGCTCTGGATCTTCTAAAAAGTCAGGAAAAGATTACAAAAGTTTAACCGGAAGACAGAAAGCTGCTATCTTCCTTATTTCTCTTGGCCCTGATGTTTCAGCAGAAATCATGAAACATTTACGGGAAGATGAAGTAGAAACTTTAACATTTGAAATTGCACGTCAGGAAAAAGTTAATCCTGAGTTTAAAGATGCTGTTCTTGAAGAATTTCAGGAGTTAATGAATGCCCAGAACTTTATCACTACTGGTGGTATTGATTATGCTCGAGAGCTTCTTGAAAAATCTCTTGGTTCTCAGAAAGCAATTGATATTATTAACAGACTTACTTCAAGTTTGCAGGTTCGTCCCTTCGATTTTATTCGTCGTACAGACCCTGCCCACTTGTTAAACTTTATTCAGCAGGAATATCCACAGACAATTGCTTTGATTTTAGCATACCTGGAACCTGGCAAGGCTGCTGTTATTTTGCAGAATCTTCCAGAAGAAATGCAGGCTGAAGTTTCAAAGAGACTTGCTACAATGGACCGTACTTCACCAGATGTATTGCGTGAAGTAGAACGGGTATTGGAAAAGAAGCTTTCTACACTTTCTAGTGAAGACTATACTGCTGCTGGTGGTGTTGAAGCTATTGTTGAAATCTTGAACCTTGTAGATCGTTCTTCTGAAAAATCTATTATCGAATCTTTGGAAGAAGACGATCCAGATTTGGCAGAGGAAATCAAGAAACGTATGTTCGTATTCGAAGATATCGTTATGCTGGACAACCGTGCTATTCAGAAAGTACTTCGGGATGTGGATCAACAGGAACTTGCAAAAGCGCTTAAATCTGTTGATACTGAAGTACAGGATAAGATCTTTGGTAATATGTCTAAACGTGCGGCAAGTATGCTTAAAGAGGATATGGAATTCATGGGACCTGTCCGCTTGAAGGATGTTGAAGAAGCACAGCAGAAAATTGTATCTATTATCCGTCGTCTTGAAGATAGTGGTGATATTGTTATTGCTCGTTCTGGTGAGGATGAGTTAGTTACTTAATTGCAGTTTATTGAGGGTATAAATGGCACAAATTGTATTTCGTCCTGGACAGGCTAATGTTGGACAAGAAAAGGTAATGTTACCATTGGTTAAGGAATATGCTCCTATTGAAGAACCAGTTCAAGATTTAGTTGAAGAATATCATGGTCCAACTGCTGATGATTTGCGCAGAGAAGCAGAAAAATTTAAGTCTCAATGGGAAGCAGAAAAGGCTCAGATGTATAATGAGGCTCAGGTTGCTGCGGACGAAATAATTAAAAAAGCGGAAGAAACTGCCTTTGAAGAAGTAAAACGTCAGACAGATCAGGCAGCAGTAATTAAAGCTGATGCCGAAACTGAAGCTCAACGCATTATTGATGATGCAAAAGCAGAAGCTGCAAAAATTGTTGCTGATGCTCAGAATGAAAGAGATAAATTACAGCGGGATGCCTATGATACAGGCTTTGAACAAGGGCATCAGGAAGGATATAACAAAGGCGAGGCTGAAGTAGAAAGACTTGTTGATAGAATGCATCGAATTCTTGAAGCAGTAATGCAGCGTCGTGAAGAAATTTTACAGGATACTGAAAGTCAGATTGTTGAACTTGTTATTTTAATGGCACGAAAAGTTATTAAAATTCTTTCTGAAAATCAGAAGAATGTTATCCTTGCAAATACTTTGGCTGCCCTTAAAAAAGTAAAAACTCGTGGTACTGTAACATTAAGAGTTAATCTTGAAGATGTAAAGCTGGCAACCGAAAATGTATCAGAATTTATAAAACATGTAGAAAATGTACAAGGAATTACAGTTCTTGAAGATTCATCTGTTGAAAAAGGTGGATGTATTGTTGAAACTGACTTTGGTGCTATTGATGCTCGTATTTCAAGTCAGCTGCAGGAACTTGAAAATAAGATTCTTGAAGTTTCTCCTGTTAAGAACATTAAACGTTCAGACTCTCTAACTACAGGAGAGTAATTTATGAGATCATCTTATATTGGCGAATTTAATTTTTCTAAATATCTAGAGCAAGTATGTGATGCTGAAACAATTCATTATATTGGTTCTGTAATTAGAGTTCGTGGTCTTGATATTGAAAGTGAAGGTCCCCGTTCTGTTATTGGTGAAATCTGTACAATTAAACTTACTAGTGGTTCTTCAATTTTAGCAGAAGTTGTTGGCCTTGATGGAAAAACTGTAAAATTGACTGCATTTGGAAATACAAAGGGAATTGAAGTGGGATGTGAAGTTGTTGCTTCAGGTTCCACTTTAAGGGTTCCTGTTGGTAAGAATCTTCTTGGTCGTGCAATTGATGCTACAGGTCGTGCTTGTGATGGGTTGGGAGAAATTGAGCCTGAAACTTATTATCCGGCTATTGCAGATGCTCCAGATCCAATGAAACGTTTACCTATTAAGAAAAGAATTACGACTGGTGTAAAAGCAATTGACAGTTTATTGACTATTGGAAAAGGGCAGAGAATTGGAATTTTTGCAGGTTCTGGAGTTGGAAAGTCAAGTTTGCTTTCAATGATTGCTAGAAGTTCTGATGCAGATGTAAATGTTATTGGTCTAATTGGGGAGCGTGGTCGTGAAGTACTAGATTTTATTGAAAGAGATTTAGGAAAGGAAGGACTTAAGCGTTCTGTTCTTGTAATTGCAACTGGAGATCAACCTGCTATTTGTCGTGTTCGAGCTGCATATGTTTGTACTGCCGTAGCTGAATATTTTAGAGATCAGGGAAAAGATGTTCTTTTGATGGTTGATAATGTTACACGATTTGCAAAGGCTCAGCAGGAAATTGGAACTTCAAATGGCGAGTTGCCTATAACCGGGGGGTATACTCCTTCAGTTTTTGATATGCTTCCTAAATTAATGGAAAGAACAGGTGCAAATGATAAAGGTACTATTACAGCTTTTTATAATGTTTTAGTTGATGGGGATGATTTGAATGAACCAATAACTGATGCTGTTCGTGGTATTCTAGATGGCCATATTGTTTTAAGTAGAAAACTTGCTATGGCATTTCATTATCCTGCTATAGATGTTTTAGCTTCAATTTCTCGTCTTTCAGATAGAGTTTCTGGTAAAGTTACACAAAAGGCTTGTGGTAAAATCAGAAGATGGATGTCTATATATGAAAGTAATTCTGCTATGATTACTTCTGGTATTTACGAAAAAGGTAGTTCTCCTGAAATTGATGAAGCAATTGCAATGCATAATCAGATAGAAGAATTTTTGTTGCAGGAAAAATTTAAGCCTTCATCAATGAAAGAAACATTGGATGCTGTTGCACAGCTTACGGGAATGGTAATTCCAGAAGAAGAATACGAAGAAATATGTGAAAAAGAAATTCCTGGACAGGAAGTTGAAGAACATTCTTCAGAAGAATAATTCATGGCAAAGTTTGTTTTTGAACTTGAAAGTATTTTAGAAATCCGCAATTTTGAACAAAAGCAAGCCGAAAGTGAACTTGCAAAATGCCTTGCAGAAGAAAATAGGATTAATGAAAATATTCAACAGCTGGCAATTCAATATGCAAATTCAAAGGCTCAAGTAAAAAATTCTGCAAATTTTGATGATATTTTTACTCATAATCAATACACAAAACTTTTAGATTATCAAAAAGAAGTTTTGTTAGAAGAATTAACACAGGCAAAATTAGAAACAGAAAAAAAGAGAAAAATTGTTGCGGAATGTATGAAAAAAACTACAGCCTTGGAAAAAATGAAAGAAATAAAATTAGCAGAATATAAACAAGATGTAAAAACAAAACAAAAAAAGCAGCAAGAAGAACTTGCTGCCTTAAAAGCTTTTGATAAAAATTCGAATAGGTGAAACACAAATCCTTGTAACACTGAGGGGCTCATCGCCGCCCCCAGTGCCCCCCGCTAAGTGGTTGAACTTCCACAGGAAGTTCGAATTGATGCTAATATTTGAAAGCACTGCCACCTATGAATTCCCGGATTATTGATCTTGGAGGTACTTCTGTTGGTGCAATTGTAGCAAAATTTTCTAAGAAGTTTAGTAATCTTTGAGCTTCTGAGTATTCTGCCATTGTTGGTGGAACTCTTCTTAAAAGTGGAGCCGCATAAACACGGAGAATACTTAATTCATAATCTAGGGCAGTGTTTAAAATTGCATCAGCATTGTTGTGGAATGGGAAGATATGCAACTCTTCACCTTTTTGAACACTTGGCCACATTGCAATTGTTCCTTCCGCAGGTTTTCCACGGAAATTATTATCGCGAACAATACGACGAATAAGACGATTGTCACTTGTAGAAATGCGGTTGTGGTCATCAAGATTTAATTGTGTTAAAGCTGAAAGATAAATTTTGAATTTGCATTCCTCAGGCACTTTTGCGGTAAGTTTTGGATTTAAACCGTGAATGCCTTCCATAATAAGTATTTCATTATCAGCTAAAGTCATTTTATTTTTTTCTTCAAAAAAACTTGTTCCTGTGTGGAAATCATAGCTTGGAATATTTACTTCTTTTCCTGCAAATAAATCAACAAGATTCTGGTTTAAAAGCTCAACATTTAATGCTTCCAGACATTCATAATCAGGTTTTCCATTTTCATCAAGAGGAGCTTTATCCCGTCCAGCATAATAACAATCTAAACTGATTAATTTTGGAGTATATCCCATGGCTTGTAATTCAAGGCCAAGTTTTTTTGCAGAAGTTGTTTTACCAGATGATGAAGGTCCTGCAATTAAAACAACTCGAACCTTTTTGCTTTTTACAATCTGGCTTGCAATATCAGAGATGCATTTTTCCTGATGAGTTTCAGCAATATCAATAAAATCATTGATTTTTCCATTTGCAACCATATCGTTAAGTGATGCAGCCGAAAGAACATTAACTCTTTTCCCCCATTCTTTGTACTGTTTAAAAAGACTAAATAATTTTGGTTCATCTTTGAATGCAGGTAGTTGACTAGGGCATTTTGTTTTAGGGAAGCGGAGAAGAAGTCCATCCTGATATTCAATTAAATCAAAAACTTGAAGTGCACCTGTTGAAAGAACAAGAGGACCAAAATACATATCTGAAAAATCTTCAATTGTATTTATAAGAATTTTAGATTTGCAAGTATGATTTAATTGTTTTCTTGTTTCTTTAAGATTAAGTTTTTCAAAAAGTGCAGCAGCTTGTTCCCAAGATACATATTCTGTCTTTATTCTTAAATCTCTGGAAATTAATTTTTCCATTTCCTGTTTAAGTGATTTAGCAGGGATTTTTTCACCATCAAAAGTGTAATAGTAGCCGTAACAAATACTATTTCCAACAATAAGTCTTGTTTTAGGATTAATTCTATGAGCAGCAGTTGCAAGCAAGAGACATAGTGAACGACGGTAAACTGACATTCCTTCTTTTGTATTGTTATAAACTGGTTCAACCTTGCAATCGAACTCTAGCTTTGCATCTAAAGATGTTAATTCATTATTTACCTTTGCAGCAACAAGTTGGTTTCCATTTATTGAAAATTCTGGCATAAAATTAAAAACTTGTGTTCCAATTTCAGCTTCTGTGGTTTCTATTTTTTGATTTCTGTTATAAGTAATTTTTATAGGTTTTGCCATAATCTCTTCCTTTAAAATTGGTATGATTTAATTATAAATGTAAAGAAGTGATTTGTAAAAATAAATATTTGTTACAATTCTTGATTAATCATATTATTGAATATATTTTTTCTTTGTGATAAACTAAATCATTAATCTGTAATCTATATTTTAAAGGAGTTCCTAATGTCAGGACATAGTAAATGGGCCACCATTAAACATGCAAAGGGTTTGGCCGATGCAAAACGTGGTAAGATTTTTACAAAATTTATTAAGGAAATTTCTATTGCTGCACGTATGGGTGGTGGAGATCCTAACTCTAACCCTCGTCTCCGTACAGTAATCATCAAAGCTCGTGCTGCTAACATGCCTAAAGATAACATTGATCGTGCTATCAAAAAGGGTACAGGTGAAGACGGTGGAGCAGCTTACGAAGAATACTTATACGAAGGATATGCTCCTGGTGGCGTTGCTGTAATGGTTGAAGTTCTTTCTGATAACAAAAACCGTGCTGCAGCTGACGTTAAAAACATTTTCTCTAAATGTGGCGGTAACTTAGGAACTTCAGGTTCAGTTTCTCGTATGTTCCAGAGAAAAGGTACAATTGAAATTGATGCTGAAAAAGCTAGCGAAGACGAAGTAATGGAAATTGCTTTGGAAGCTGGTGCTGATGATATCGTAAATGAAGATGGAATTATCACAGTTACAACAACTCCAGATGCATTCTCTGCTGTTGCTGAAGCTTTAACAGAAAAAGGTATTGAAACACTTTCTGCTGATGTAGGAATGGTTCCAGATGCTTATACTCCAGTTGATAAAGATACAGCTGCAAAAGTTCAGAAAATGATCGATAAACTTGAAGATAACGATGATGTTCAGAACGTATACCACACAGCTGAATATCCAGATGACTTTGTGCCAGAGGAATAAATTAAGAATTCGGAATTATATTTATAACTTTGTAAAAACCCGGTTTCTGATTCAATGAAATCGGGTTTATATATTTAACATATGCATAACGATAAAAACGTTTTTTCATCATTACCAGGTTCTCAAACTACAGCTCCATTAGAAAAAAAGAAAATTCGTCGCGTTCTAGGAATTGATCCAGGGCTGGCCAATACCGGCTTTGGAGTTGTGGATTATGTAAATGGTCGCTATAGGATGGTTAGTTATGGATGTATTACTACAAAAGCTGATGAGCCCCATGGACATCGACTTATGAAAATCTATACAAATCTTTGTGCTGTTATAGATGAGTTTTGTCCTACAGAAGCGGCAATGGAAAGTCTGTATTTTGCAAAAAATGCTTCTTCTGCTATGATGGTTAGTGAAGCAAAGGGAGTTGTTTCTTTGTGTTTAGCTCAGCATGGACTGGAACTTCATGAATATCGTCCTGTACAGATAAAGCAGGCTGTTTCTGGTTCCCAGGGAGCTGATAAGGAATTGGTTCAAAAATATGTTAAATTGCTTTTAGGATTGGAGGCGGTTCCAAAGCCTGATCATGCGGCAGATGCACTGGCGGGGGCAATTACTCATTTGCATTATAAAGTAAATTAAAAATTAAATAGTATAAAAAAAGGTTTGAGGTTCTTATGAAAATTTTGATTGCTCCAGATTCCTTTAAGGGTAGTTTATCTGCTGTTCGTTTTTGTGAAATTGCGGAAAAAACAATAAAAGAAATTATTCCAGATGCCCAGATTGACTGCATGCCTGTTGCCGATGGAGGAGAAGGTACCTTAGACTGTCTAAAAACTGCTTTGAACTGCCAGATTATGAAATGTTTTGTGCAGAATTCTCTTTATGAAGAAGAAGTTTGTTCTGTTGGCTTTATTGATAAGGGAAAAACTGCAATTATTGAAGCAGCTCAGTCAAATGGACTTCCTCAGATAAAAGGGCGGGAAAATCCTGAATTAACCAGTACTTATGGCGTTGGTCAGTTAGCTGGATTTGCCTGTGATATGGGGGCAAAAAAAATCATTCTTACTTTAGGTGGTTCTTCTACTAATGATTGTGGTCTTGGTTTTATGGCTGCCTTAGGGGGATGTTTTTATAATAAAGATGGAGTTTCCTTTGTTCCAACTGGAGGCACATTAAAAGATGTGGCTGAAATCGACCTTTCTATGATGTATCCACGGCTTCAGGGTGCAAGATTTGAAGCATTGTGTGATGTGGATAATCCCCTTTATGGTGAAAATGGATGTTCTGCAGTTTTTGGACCACAAAAAGGAGCAGATCCAGAAATGGTAAAAAGACTGGATGAAGGCTGCCGTCACATTGCAGATTTATTTAATAAAATGCGCACAACAGACTTTGCATTGGAAAAAGGTGCAGGTGCTGCTGGTGGTTTAGGATTCTGTGTACTTGCTGGAATGAATGGTCAGCTAAAAAGCGGAATCGATACAATTCTTTCTATTTGTGATTTTGAAAGTAGAGTAAAAGGTTGCGATTTAATCATTACTGGCGAAGGGTCTTTTGACAAACAGAGTGCAATGGGAAAAACTATTGGTGGTATTTTAAAGGGAGCTGGAAAAGTTCCTGTTACAGTGTTCTGTGGAAAGAGCGATGGTTCTAAGGCTTGTGGAATTAAAGATGTTGTGGAAATAAGCAAAGGGCAGGAACTGGAAGAAGCGATTAAGAACGCGGAAGTAAATCTGGAAAAGGCGATTAGAGAATATTTTACCAATAAATTTTAATTATTTTTGCTGCATATTTATCATGTAACTGATATTGGAAAAGAAATACCTTGGAGTTGAATTAAGTCATCCCGAAATAAGTTCGGGATGACGGGTGTTTTATGTTAATTTGCAGCTTCAATCACACCGTAATAAGCTGGTTTTGGTTCAAAATGATTAAACAGAAGTGGAGAAGCATTGCCACGCCATGAGTTTTCATCTGTAATCCCCCAGAAGGTAATACCTGTAATACCATTGGTGTTTTCTGTTTTTCGGTATTTCTGATACAACTTAAAGTATTGATTGTATGTTCTTTTCTGTGCTTCTGGATCTGCTTTATTAAAGTTATTTCCACCTTTCCATGAACCTGTAATATCAAGTTCGGTAATATGAATATCAAGACCTTTAGCAATAAAGTTTTTTATACAAGTTTCGTATTCTATCATAGATGGCCAGCCTGTCTGGTTATGAGATTGCATGCCTGCAATATCAATACGGCTTGGAAGTTCAGGGTTATTTTTTTCTGCAAGAATTAAATCAATGATTTTTAAATATCCGTTGTGTTTTTCACCTTGAAATTCATTGTAATCATTATAGGCAAGAAGAACTTCTTTTGGAGCATATTTGTTTGCATACTGGAATGCAGAAACAATAAAATCGGCATTTTTATAAATAGCATACCAGTTTGAACCATCACGAAGATAAGCAGAAGCGCTTGCATTATCGGAAATGGCTTCATTTACAATGTCCCAGGCATAAATAATTATGTTGCCATTGTTATTTTTTGCTTCCCATTCTTTTGTGTGTTGGAAAACCGATTTTATATACCATTCCTGGCGGGCATCCATTTCTTTTGCAGAGACAAAACCTTTGCTGGCATTATAATCTTCACAGAAGAATGTTTTTGGAGTTTGGGAATGCCATACAAGAACATGGCCTCGCATTTTTAATCCGTTATCCCGGCAGATTTTCATAGTATTATCAAGGGGTGCAAAATTTAATTTTGACTGAACAGGAACTTTGATTTTTACACCTTTTGATGATGTAAAATCTTCTAATTCTTCTTCTTTAATTCCTTTTGAAAAAGGCCACATGATTGTGTCAGGCTTACTTTCGTTTTCCAAAGTAATGGAGGTTCCGTGATATTTAACTCCTGCAAGAATATTTTCTTTTGGGAGATTTGCCGCAGGAACAGCAAAACCAATGTGTTCAAAAATTCCTGTGTCAACATAAACACTTTTAATAGAGGTTACATCCATCCAAGTGGTGGAAACCGATTCGTTTTTTTCAACTGTTGTTTTAGTTTCTGGAGTAGTTGTTTTTGAACTCTCTTTTTTAGTACAAGCAGAGAAAATTAGGGTAATTAATGTGATTAAAATAATAATTTTTGATTTTTTCATAATAAATTATGATAATAGCAAATGTACAAAATTTGCAAGAGGGAAGTAGCTGTTTGTAGCTGTTGGAAAAAATCTTTCAACTATTTTTCTAACCTGCTTTTCGTTGGAAAAATGCACCCAGATTACTATTTATAAATCTTTTAATTTCATCTATAATAAAATTATGTTTAACTCGATTACAGGAATTATTACTGGAAAATTTCCAAAGCAAGTTTTTCTTGAAAATAATGGCATTGAATGGGATATTTGTGTGCCGGATTCTAATCTTGATATGCTTGGTGTTGTGGGAAGTGAGGCGAAAATATACACTTGGCTTCAGCATACTGATATGGCTATGTGTCTTTACGGATTTGCCAGTGCCGATGAAAGAGCTTTGTTTCTAGATCTTTTGAAAGTTGATGGGGTTGGTCCAAAAGGTGCCCTTAAAATTATGAGTTCTGTTTCTAGTGGAAGATTGATGGATGTGCTGGAGCGGGGCGATGTGGAAATGTTAGAAAAAGTTCCTGGAGTTGGTAAAAAAACTGCGGCAAAAATGATTCTTGCTCTTAAGGGTAAGCTTTCTATTAGTGAAACTATGGAAGTTGTAAAGGTTGAAAAACCCATTGCTTTTGCTGATGTTATTAATTCTCTTGCAAGTATGGGTTATGATAAGCGTCTTGTTGAACAGAAGGTTGCCCAGCTGGTAGAAGAACTTTCTAAAGATGCCTCTTTTGAAACTAAGTCACAAAAAGAAAAAGAAGATATGCTATTTAGAAAAGCCATTGTGTCCCTGGCTTAAAAATTATAAATGAATAATTTAGAATATAAAATTATGGAAGATATAGAAAATACTGATTTTAGTGCTATTGTTCGGGCTGATTTGAAAGACTCTTATGAAGATAATGATTCTCTTCGTCCTCAGATGTTGAATGATTTTTTGGGGCAGGAAGGAATTAAAAAAAATCTTAAAACTTTTATTGAAGCTGCAAAACAGCGACAGGAACCTTTGGATCATCTTTTGCTGATTGGACCTCCAGGGCTTGGTAAAACTACTTTAGCTCAGATTACAGCTCATGAACTTGGGGTTGATTTTAAGGTAACTTCGGCTCCTGCCTTGGATAAACCTAAGGATCTGGCTGGAATATTAAGTACTATTACTGAACGAACTGTTTTTTTTATTGATGAAATTCATCGCTTAAAACCTGCAATTGAGGAAATGCTTTACATTGCAATGGAAGATTTTGAACTGGACTGGATTATTGGTCAGGGAGCTGCGGCTCGTACTGTTCGTATACCAATTCCTCCATTTACTTTGATTGGGGCTACAACTAAGGCTGGTTCTGTAAGCTCACCATTGCGTTCACGTTTTGGTTTTATTCCTCGTTTTGAATTTTACACTCAGGAAGAACTGGCAAGTATTATTCGTCGTTCAGCTGGTATTTTAGAAGTTGGAATTGAACAGGATGCTGCCATGCTTTTGGCTCAATGCTGCCGTGGAACTCCTCGTGTTGCAAACAGGGTTCTTCGCCGTATGCGGGACTTTGCACAGGTAGAAGGCAGAAATACAATTACCCTTGATATTGTGGATAACGGTCTTAAGCGCCTTGAAATTGATGAACTTGGTCTAGAAAAATACGACCGGGAGATTCTTTTGAGTATTATTCAGAACTTTGGGGGCGGTCCTGTTGGTGCTGAAACTTTAGCTATTAGCATTGGTGAAAGTATGGACACTTTGGAAGACTACTATGAACCATATTTGATTCAGTGTGGTTTATTGCAGAGAACTCCAAGGGGAAGAATCGTTACACCTAAAGCTTATGATCATTTGGGCTTAAAATACGGAGAAAACGGAAATAATCAAGGGACTTTATTTTAGTCACAGATTACACCAGCATTGGGGATTTTTTATTGCGAGATGATATATGAAAACTAAGGACTTTTTCTTTGAATTACCAGAAGAACTTATAGCTCAGCATCCTAGTGGAGTGCGTGGACAGGATAAATTAATGGTTCTAAACCGGGAAACTGGGGAAGTAGAACATCATACCATGGATGATTTACCAGATTTGATTCCGGCAAATACACTTATGGTTTTTAATAATAGCCGGGTTCGTCGTGCTCGTGTTTATGGTATTAAAGAAACTACTGGACGTGAACAGGAATTTATGTTTCTGAATACTATAGATAAGGAATGTACTGTTTGGAATACAATGGTAAAAAATGCAAAAAAACAGAAGCCTGGTATGCATTATAAATTTCCAGATGGAACTGTTGGTACAATTATTGATGTTCCTGGAAATGCAGGAACTGAATTTCGTGCCATGAAATTTGATTTTGCTATTGATGAAGAATGGTTCGAACGTAATGGACACATTCCTCTTCCTCCATATATTCGTCGTGAAGATGATGATACTGACAGTGAACGCTATCAGAATGTTTACGCGGATCAGACTGGTTCTGCTGCCTGTCCAACTGCGGGCCTCCATTTTACAGAAGATATGCTTAAACGTCTTGATGAAGCTGGTATTGAACGCTGTTTTGTTACTTTGCATGTAGGTCTTGGAACTTTCCTTCCTGTTCGTGAAGATGAAATTGAAAATCACAAAATGCACGAAGAATGGTACACAATTCCTGTAGAAACTGCAGAAAAAATCAATAAAGCTAAAAAAGAAGGTCGTCCTATTCTTGCTGTTGGAACTACATCTGTTAGAACTCTGGAAAGTGCTGCAAAAAAAATTATTGATGAAGGAGGAGTTCCTGGCAAAGATGATGAATGGATTCAGGCAGGAACTTCGTCTACATCAATTTTTATGTACCCTGGTTACAAGTTTAATGTTGTAGACAAAATGTTTACCAATTTCCATACCCCAGAAAGCACTTTGATTATGTTGGTAAGTGCCTTTGCTGGTCGCCAACATATTTTGTCTGCTTATAAACAGGCTGTAGAAAACAGATATCGTTTCTTCTCTTATGGTGATTGCATGTTAATACGCTAGTTTGCGAAGCAAACTAGGTTAATTGCTCAAAACTGTAACGGCAAAGGTTAAAAAATTGTTGGCGTACTACATCACTAATCATTTGATCAGTGGCTGCTTTTTGGAATTCCTGTTCTACCTGTTCCTGAATATTTTCTATATCTTTGTGAGTAAGTGGAAGCTTGTGTCCTAAAAGAGCATTTTCCAAAGATTTACTTTTAAAAATAAAGGGACCTGCAAATGCAAGGCTTACATCTGAAATAGCATTCTTTTCTGTGCTTACTAAAAAAGCAAAGGAAGCGGAAAGTTCAGTAATTGAATTTTCAGGTCCAACACGTCTAAAAATTGAAAGGTTAGAATCAACTAAAGGTATTCTTATATTTGTAAGTACAAAGCCCTCTGGAACTTTTTTAAAATTTTGAATTGGTTCAATTTTTGTTTCCGATTGACTTTTAAATACTAATCGTGCTTCAAGTGCAAGTAAAGGAGCAAAAAGCGTTCTTTTGTGACCTGGTGCACAAATATTTCCACCAACAGTAGCCATATTCCTTATCATTGGATTTGCAATGCAACCTAAGGCTTCAAAAATAATCTGGGGAAGATGATTTTGTCCAACGTTTAATAGTTGGGTAAGGGTAACAGCTGGACCTACATTTAAAAATCGTTCATGTCGTGTAATTACACTTAAATCTTTTATGCCAATTGTAGAAATTGTTTTTTCTGGTAGTTCTTCTATACTTGTACAACCACCTACAATTTGTAATCCCTGAGTTGCTTTTAATTGATATATTAATTCCGATGTATTTTTTGCCAATAAAATAGATTTCATTTTATCTTCCGTTAGCTTTTTGTGTTAATTTATATTTGCGTAATGTTGATTCGTATCCTTTATTATTAATTTCTATGGCCCAGATAATTCCATTAGTCAAAGTCTGCAAGTCTGTACAACAGGGTGAAAGATTTTTTACAAAATCTGTAATCTCATTTCTAGAAAGATTTTTATTCATTTTTAAAATCTGATATGTAGAAAAAACTTTTCCTGCATTGCAATATCCACAAAGTTTAATTCCTGCAAGTTCAAAACCTTGCATAATGGCAGTATACTCTTTTGAGCCTGAAAAATAATTTAATGTTACAATATCAGAATCTCTTATGATTCCAATTGGTATTTTACATGCTGCAACCGGATTATCATTTAAAAGCACTGTACAGGAACCACAATGCCCCTGATTACATCCGCATTTTACAGAAGTAAATTCTCTTTTTCGTAAAACAGACATGAGAGATTCTTCTGGTCTTACATCTAATATTGTTTTGTCGCCATTTAATGTAACTGGAACATTCATTATTTTTCATCTCCTGTGCTGTTTTCTTTATTTGTTTTTTCTTCTGTAACCGAGTCTTCTGCAACAGAGTCTTTTGTATTATCCTGCTCTTTTGTTTCAGAGTTCTGTATTTCAGCTTCCTTATTTTTTACTTTGTGTTTTTTTGCTTCCTGCTCTTTAGTTAAAGAGTAGATTAAATCTTCAGTAAAAGGAATTTTTGTAAGCTGAGTATCTAATGCCAATGACATTGCAGTTGAGAAGGCTGCAGGAAGTGTGTTATGAACTAAATCTCCAATTTGACCTGCTTTTCCCTTTGATTCAATAAAGTTAATAGAATAATTATCACAAGGAATGGAACGGCCTTCTACAAGACGTGATAATTCCTGCTGAATTTCAAGGCGAATTGTTCGTAATGCGGCGGCTCTATCAAGAAGTTCTCCACAGTTAATTGTAATCCAAATGCCTTTAATTTTTTCGCTGAATGTATATGAATCCAACTCAACTTCAACAATAGTAGTTGCAAATGAACTTGTTCCAAAAGGATTTCCGCTGAATTTTTCCTTGTTCCATCCTTTTTTAGCGGCTGCACCAAGACTTTTTTGTGAAGAGATTGGTAGAGGCTGGCGGAATCGTTTTTTTTGAATATCCTGACAGCATTTTTTTAAAATCTCATTTACTGTAGAAATAGAACTGAATGTATCTTCTGGGGATGTAGGTAAAGAGTCCAGTGTATATTCAGAATCAATAATAATATTTTCTTTTTTAATATCCATAACTTCCATTACAGTTTTTTTCCAAATCTCTGTAATATCTGATGATGGAGTCATGCTGTGAATAATAACTTTGTTGTCTTTTGTAAGTGTAACCTGTATTTTTGGATCATAAGAAAAACAACTTTCACCAAAATATGATGAAATATTGTAAGCACTAGCAACTCCAATTCCTCGCAATGGTAACCCAAAGAAGGGAGTACTGTCTTTTTCTACACGATCAATTGCATCCATATGAAAGGAGGCATATTTTCTATTAA
Organism: Treponema sp.; assembly: GCA_018385315.1. Classification (GTDB taxonomy): domain Bacteria; phylum Spirochaetota; class Spirochaetia; order Treponematales; family Treponemataceae; genus Treponema_D. The sequence continues at coordinate 18,439 of JAHAZJ010000131.1, forward strand.
AGTCCGAACGTTTAATTGCATCTTCAAAAGTCAACTGATAATCTTCTAAATAAAGATGAAATGGAAAATCTGTTTTTTCAACAGCAGTGTTAATGGTTCTAACTTCATCTGGAAACAAGCCTGTGGTATTACTGATTTGCTGAATTTGATTTTCAATTGCAAAGAAAGCTTGTGAATCAAGATTTTTTATGCCGATTGAAGTTGGTGGATTTTTTGAAGTATGACATTTAGCAACAATTCTTACGTTTTCAGGCTTGTAATAGTTACATGCAGAAATTGTAAGACGGTCTGTAATTTCCTGGGCAAATGGATTAAAAGCACCTGCATCAATATCTATTTTAATGTCCATGGCTTTTATGCGACCAGTTTTTGACAGTGCAGATTTATAAGAAAATGTAGTTTTGACTCCAAGAGTATTGAATTGGTCTTGTTCATCCTGACTCAAAACAAGTTTCACAGGTTTTTTAGTGATATAAGATGCTAGTGCAACCTGTGCACATAATTGGGAGGTTCTCCATAAACCTCTGGAACCAATACCAGAAGATTTTGTTTTGTGAATATATATGTTTTCTTCTGGTATTTTTAAAGTATCGGCCAATGTTTTGATGATAATATATGTCCATTTGATTGGAGCAAAAACATGAAGTTTCTTACCTTCCATATAACAAAATGCTCCGGCTGTTTCCTGCCAGCTTGGAACGGGAAGGTTTAAACTCCATTCTTCATTTGTAACATAATCGGCTTTTGAGAATAATTTTTTTTCAGCTTCTTCAGCACTATATCTTTTCCAGGCTCCTGTTTTTACAGTTCTAGTTGCAAGTACGGTTTCTGTATTTTCATCAATATGGGTTTTATCAATTACAGTATTTAATGATGGCATGTCATTAAGCTGGGAAACTAGATTTGATAAATCTGTAGAAGAAAGCTCCTGGGATGCTGTATCTTCATTTTTCTTTTTTCGAAAGCTTATTACATTGTTAAAAGCATCTTCCAAATCTTCAATGTTAAAGTTTATGTTTATGTTATGTAGTAATTCTTCAAGTTTGTATTCATCTGGTCCAACAAGAATTCCTAATGGTTCACCTGCATAGGAAACATTGCCATAACCAAAAATTTTTGTTTCGTGATTATTAATCTCGATATGTTTAGTTCCAGGAAAATCATCAGCTGTAAAAAGATAATAATTTTCTGGTAAGTTGTTTATAGAAACGCTTTTTAATTTTCCAGCAGGAGCAGGACTACGAATCAAAACACCATAAAGCATGTCTTCTTTATAGCAGTCACTATAAAAACCTTTTGAGTCTAATGATCGTATGTGTTTTCCCTGTTCTTTTGTGGTTGTGCTAGACATGATTTTCTGTTCCTATTTTTATTACTGTGTTAATAACATAATCAACCTGTTCCTGTGGCATATCAGGGTATAAAGGAATTGAAATTGTTTGAGAATATTGAGTTTCTGCATTTGGATAGTTTTTTGCAGTAAAATCAGGATATAGTTCTTTCCAATAAGTGAAATGAAAAATTGGAATAAAATGAACTGAAATACCGATTCCTTCTCCTTGAAGTTTTTTTGCAAATTCATCCCGGGTAATTGTTAGTTTTTCAGGATTAATCCGCATTAAATATAAATGCCATGCGTTTCCTTCTCCATCTGGAGGAAGTTTAATAAAGTCTAATTTTGAGAAAGCTTTATTATATTGTTCTACAATAGCTTTTCTTTGTTCATAAAATAAAACAGCTCTGTCTACCTGGCAGCAACCTAGGGCCGAAAGAACATCTGGAAGATTAAATTTATAACCAGGAGCCACAATGTCGTATTCCCAACTTGCTCGTGGAGAGGTGTAACGGTCCCAGGTAGTTCGATCCATACCATGCATTCTCATCATTGTCATTCGTTTTGCCAGTTCAGGATTTTTTGTACAAACCATTCCACCTTCAGCTGTGGTAATTGTTTTAGTTACATAAAATGAAAAAACTCCTGCGTCTCCAATTGTTCCAGCGTATCCAAGCTTTGTTGGAGAAGGAAATGAATGGGCTGCATCTTCAATTACAAAAATTTTGTTTTCAGAAGTGCTGTATTTTTTAGCCAAGTCAAGAATTCTTTCCATATTGCAAATATTACCTGCAATATGAACGGGAACAATAGCTTTTACTTTGTGTCCATTTTTTGCATCTTTAATTAAAATTTCTTCAATTTTTTCAGGATCGATGCTGTAAGAATCTTTTTCAACATCAGCAAAATAGACATCTGCATTTAAATGACGGGCACAAGTTGCTGTAGAAACAAATGTATATGGAGTAGTGATTACCGCTGTCCCGCTTTTTACACCACAAGCTTCCATTGCAAGAATCATTCCTGAAGTATTTGAATTTACAGCAAGACTTATTACATCATCACCACCTACAGCCTGTGAAAATTTCTTTTCAAATTCTAACGTGTATTTTCCAGTTGTAAGCCAGCCAGAGCGAAGAACATCTAATACCGCATCTTCTTCTGCTTTTGTAATTGCTGCTTTATGAAATGGAACTTTTATTTCTGCCATATTTGCCTCTATATACTATTATAAAATATCTGTTCGCTTTTGTCCGTCATTTTTTATTTCTTCGTAAAAATCTTTAAGGCTTTTACAGTCTTCGCAAAGAATATTTACAAGCTTGTTTTTATTTCTAAAATCATCGGGTTTTTCTGAAGTGTAAAAACAAATTGGATATAATTTTTCCAAAAGAATTTTTAATCTTTCAGAATCATATTCTTTATTTTCCAGCTGAAGAATTTTCGGATATTTTGTTTTAGTAGGATTTTCTTCTTTAAGCCATAAAGGTTCAATTAATCTTTCACCTTTTCGTGGACCTACAATTTTTATATCAATATCTTTATAGGGTTCCAGGCCAGAAAATTTTATGATTTGTTTTGCTAAATCAATAATTTTAATTGGCTCACCCATATCTAAAAGATAGGATTTTCCGTTAATACCAACACCACCTGTTTGCAGAACAAGAGAACAAGCTTCTGGAATTGTCATAAAAAAGCGTTCCATTTTTTCATCAGTTACAATAAGTGGACCACCTGTGGCAATCTGATTTTGGAAAAGCGGAAGAATTGACCCTCTGCTTCCAAGAACATTTCCGAAGCGAACAAACATAATTGCCTGATTTTCATTAGCATGTTTAGCCGCATCAAGAACAAGCTTTTCACAAAGCATTTTTGAATCGCCGTAAACACTTACAGGAGCAACTGCTTTATCAGTAGAAATAAGAACAAATCGTTCAACATTGTATTTCAAACTGGCATCAAGAAGATTCTTTGTTCCAAAAACATTGTTTTCAATTGCCGCAACCTGATTTTCCTCCATCATTGGAACGTGTTTGTAAGCAGCACAATGGAAAATTACATTACATTTAGTATTTTTAATAATGTAATCAACATATTCTTTATCCCGCATATCTCCAATAATTGGAACAACAGTTGCTTTTTCACCAACACCTTCCATCTGCAGTATTTTCAACTCTCTAAAAATCTGGCATATGGAATTTTCACCATGACCAAAAAGATAAAGCCGTTCAGCTCCACCAGACAAAAGCTGTCTTGCAAGTTCTGAGCCAATAGAACCGCCGGCACCTGTTATTAAAACTCGTTTGCCACGTAAATATGAAAGGCTTTTTTTAAGTGAAATTGTAATAGGAGTTCTTCCAAGAATATCAAGGGGATCAATTTCCCGGGTCTGAACAAGGTGACCGCTTCCTTCAATTACCTGACTAATTCCAGGAAGAATTTTAATATGCTGAAAACCATTTCTTTTTAAAGTTTCATATATTTCTTTGATTCTTTCAGTTGGTGCAGATGGAATGGCAATAATAGCTTCATCATAATCAGAATTATTTAATATAGAAGCAACTGAACTGATTGGACCTAAAACAGGAATGCCTTCAATAGTTGTTCCAATCAGATTTTTATCATCATCTAGAAAAGCATTAACTTTTCCAAAAATTTTCTTACGTTTAATATCATCTGCAATAGTTTGACCAGCAAAGCCAGCACCAATGATGTAAATTCTTTTATCCATAAAAATTCCCAACCAAAATATATTTTATCATATATAAAGTGTTTTATCAAAGAGAGATTATTTATCAAAAAATGCTAAACATAAGACTTTTAATATCCGATTAAATAATGAAAACCTTAAGTGGTGAAATGAATTTGGGGTGAACTATGGGGAAAAATAAAACCTTACTTATTGTTTCAATTCTTTTTTTCTGTTGTACCTGCTGTTTTGCAAAACAGGTATCTTTTCAGATTGTTCAACATGATAATCGTTGTGATAAAATTACAGAACAATCCTATGTAGTTGAAGATAAATTGCTTAATGACTTTTTTGAATATGGTTACATTGTTACAAATTCTGATGCATCAGTTTCCTCATCAGAGGATGAAGATCAGAATTTATTATGTACTGGAATAAAAGAAGCAATAGAAGGATATTCAGATTATTTCATTCAGGTAAAATTATATTATGAATTAATTGGTGGCTCTCAGTTAGTTTGTCTTCGCAGAATTAATTGGGTAATCACAAACGTTCTAACAGGAAGTACAGTTACTTCAAAATCATTTACTGTAGAAAAAGAATATCTGACAAATGATGAATTAATAAAACTTACAAGTCAGTTAGGTGCAGATATAAATAAATCTCTTAAGGCATAAGGATGGGTAGGGATATGAAAAATAGATTTTTTAAGAACATTGCCAGAGTATTTGCAATTGTAGCCGGATGTTTAATGCTGGCATCTTTTAGTCCTTCTTTGGATGGAAGAGCAATTGTTGTTGATGAAGGAGTTTTCCCTTCTGGTTTATTTGCCAAGACAGTAGGTTATTTACCAGGTGATATTATTAGTGTAACAAATATTACTGGCGATGCTACTATTGATATTCTTGTTATTGGTGCATTGGATCCATCTGAAGGTGTTGCAATTATGTTGTCCCCAGAAGCTGCAACTGCAATTGGAATGGATAAAGAGGCTAATAATATTGTAAAAATTACAAAACGTTCAAATCAGGATGAACGAGTTTATGGCTCGGCAATTATTGCACGTCAGGATGGAAATACAACAATTCCTGCTGTAACAGTTCCAGATAATGAAGTTCCTGCTAAAGAAGAAAGCTTTGCTAATGTTGAACCTTCTACCGAAAATGAATTTAATGTAGGAAATCAGGAAACAACTATAGATAATTCTGAACCAGATGATGAAACTCCTGAAGTTATTGAAGATGTTGCAGATGATAACAGTGAAGGAGTAATTGTTGAAGAATTAAATAACGGTGAAGAATATGTTCCTGATGAAGAATGGGAAGATGATTCTTATGAAGAGACGGATGATTCGGATGATGAATATTCTGAAGATATTTATGAAGATAATAATGAAGTAGAAGATTCTGAAAATGATAAAGTAGAAGAATTAGAAGAAGAAATTAAAGAAGAAAAAATTGCTGCAGAAGAATATGAAGAAGAATATCTTCCAGAAGAGGATGTAGAAGCTGAAGAATATACAGAAGATGATTACATCCCTGAGGATGATGATATTACAGATTACGAAGAAGAAACTGAAACTGATGATTTTGATGAGGATTATATCGAAACTGAAGTGGAAGATGATTATGATGATGTAATTGAAGAAGAATATACAGAAGAAGAAATTCCTGTTGATGTAATTGAAGAAGAATATATAGAAGAAGATATTCCTGCTGATGAAGAATTCATTGAAGAAGAATTCGATGAAGATGCTGAAGAAGTTCTAGAAGTTGAACATGAATCAGAAGCAGAAATTGAAGATCCTATAGAAGAAGAATTCGAAGAGTTTGAAGAAGAAATCCTTGAAGATGAAATCATTGAAGATGAAATCGTTGAGGATGAAATCATTGAGGATGAAATCATTGAAGATGAAGAAGAACTTCCTGAAGAACAACTTTTTGAAGAAGAATTTATAGAAGACCCAGAAGAAATAGAAGAGGAAGTTTTAGAAGATGAAATCGAAGATGATGCAGAAGAATATGATGCAATTGTACTTGTTCCTGCAGAAGAAAATATTTCATCTGTAATTGAAGAAACAGAATCTTTAGAAGCAGAAAATGAAGTTGTAGAAGAAATTGTTGAGGAAACAGAAGTTGCTGAAGAAATCGAAGAAGTTATTCTTGAAGAAGTTCAGCAGATTGTAGAGGAAACAAAAACAGTTGAAACTAATACATCTTATTCAAAATATGTGGTTCCAAATATGTCAGATTTGAAGAAGGGTAGTTATTATATTCAGATTGCTGTGTTAAAGAGCGATGAAAATATTCTTGAAGTCACAAATAAATATGGAAAGAAATATCCTTTGACAATAGTTCCAAATGCAGACGGAACAAAAAAAGTAATGGTTGGACCATTATGTGTTGATGAATACGGAACAGTACTTGAACGCTTCAAATCATATGGTTATAAAGATGCTTTCACACGAAAGATAAATTATTAATTAAAAAAGTATCCTCCCCCTATTGTTTAAGCCCAAGATTAAAGTCTTGGGCTTTTTTGTGCTATATTGATTTTTTATTGATTTGACGAAAAATCGAGTTGGTGGTATATTAAAAAAAAGGAAATGCCCGATTCTGTCGGTCGTCTCCACTATTTTGCTATAAAGCCGTCCTAGCTTCGAAAACTGAAAGGGCGGCTTTATTTTTTAACAAACTTAAAGAGTATCGGGCTAAATTTTCAAAAGAAAAGCACCTTGTGGAAGCGTACATTGTCTGCAAGGACGAACATCTTGCTTCAATTGTTCAAAACCCTTGACAACGCCGCTTTTACACAGTAAACGTTGCTTGCTTTAAAGATACGAGGCGTCAAGGGACGCTAACGCTCAAAGCCCTTGACATCCTCGTTTCTACACAGTAAACAGTATCTTGCAACTAAGATGCGTCATTGTCAAGGGACGCTATCGCTTAAACCCTTGACAACGCCGCTTTTACAGTATGTAATCGCGGAGCGATTATATACTGTAAATCCATCCTTCTGGAGCAGGGAGGCGGCCCATTTGGATACCTGTTAATGTTTCGTAGATTTTTGTGAGTACAGGACCCATTTCATCTTTTCCGTCATTGAATTTGATTTCTTTTCCGTGATCATCAATCTGACCAACTGGAGAAATTACTGCGGCTGTACCACAAAGACCACATTCTACGAAGTCTGCAATTTCATCTTTAGAAATCTTTCTTTCTTCAACTTCCATTTTTAAGTAGTCCTTTGCTACTACTAACAAAGAACGGCGTGTGATAGAAGGCAAAATTGAGTTAGATTTTGGAGTAACAAGCTTACCATCTTTTGTGATAAAGATAATGTTTGCTCCACCTGTTTCTTCAATATATGTGTGTGTAGCAGGGTCAAGATACATATTTTCTGCATAACCACAGTTGTGTGCATCAACGATATTGTGAAGTGACATAGCATAGTTCAAGCCTGCTTTAATATCACCTGTTCCATGAGGAGCAGCACGGTCCATATCAGAAAGACGTACTTTAATAGGTTTAACACCACCTTTGAAGTATGGTCCTACTGGAGTTACAAGAATGCGGAACTGATATTCATCAGCAGGTTTTACACCAATTACTGCACTTGAACCGAACATAAATGGACGAATATAAAGTGTTGCACCAGATCCATATGGTGGAACCCAGTCTTTATTTGCTTCAATTGTTTTAAGCACAGCTTCAATGAATTTTTCTTTTGGGAATACAGGCATTTCAAGACGACGGCAAGAATTTTCCATACGTTCTGCATTCAAATCAGGACGGAATGTAACGATATCACCGTGTTCTGTTGTGTATGCTTTAAGGCCTTCAAAACATGTCTGAGCGTACTGAAGAACGCCAGCACATTCTGTCATTTTAATAGAATGGTCTTTAGTTAATTTTCCTTCATCCCACTGGCCATTTTTCCAATTAGCAACAAAGCTTTTTGTTGTTTTCATGTAACCGAAAGGTAATTTACCCCAATCAAGGTTCTTCTTTCCCATAGTACATCTCCCTTGGATTTATTTAATCCTATGTCTTATTTAATTATACTTAAGTATTTTAATAATAATGCAGAATAATTGCAATTGTTATTAGATATTTAGCGAATTTATTTTAACAGAAAATAGTATTTTCTTCTATATAATTAATAAAAATCTGAATCTTAATGTTTTCTCAAGATTGAATAATAGTTTTCTTAAATTCACTAACTTTTATTGGACAAACAAAAGGTTATTGTTATACTAAAATCATAAAATAAATAGAGGGTAAATCTATGAACTTAAAAAATATGATTTTCATTGGTGCTATTTCTTTAATTGCATTTAATACTTTTGCATCTGATGGATATATGGAAATTGAAGCATTGGAAGCAAAAAAAAGTGAACTGGTTTCAATCAGAAATGGAAATCCTGCTCAGGAAAATGAAATTCTTGCTAATGCTAGAAAAGAATATGAAGCTGCTGCATATAAAATTGATCAGGAATTGCTTCGAATTGCAGAAACTGATGCAAATGGAAATATGCTTGCTGATGTAAGAAAACGTCGTGCAGAAGAAAAACTTGCTATTAAAGCAGAAATTGATAAAAGAGCTCAGTCGGAAATTGCTTCCTTAAAGGGTGGTGACTCATCATATGAAAAACAGGTTTATTCTGAAATTCAACAGATGGAAAAGGATCTTAAACAGGTTCGTTTGATTGATTCTTTTGAATATCCCCAATTGCTTACATTAAAAGCTTATGCTGGAGATAAATATTATTGGAACACAACTGCTAAATTCTACATTGGAAATCACCTTGTTTTTACACAAAATATTCCTTTGTATTATGAAAAAGTAAGTGGAAAAGCTCCTGCTCAAGCTTCACGTTCTGATGATGCAACTTATAATGATTATCTTGATACTGTAGATTATTATGATGAAAGAATCCGTTATAATGATGGTTCAATCGTACTGGAAGTTGAATATGTAATTACAGCTTGTGATAAAGATCTTCCATCAACATATACTGTAAAAATTAATAAAATGCGCTTTGTTAATAAAGTGAATAATTCTGTAATTCAGGATGTGGTTCCTTCTGCATCTGTGTATACTTTGAAGATGACTCCTGCCATTGATATCCGTGAAAAAACAGGTAATAAAACAGTTTCATCAGTTTCTTCTGTAGAACCTTATAACACAAATACAGGAAATAAAACTGTTTCAAGTCAGCCTGTTCCAATCTCTTCTGCTCCTACTAAAGCTGAATTATTAAATAAAAAAGACGATGGCAGATTTTTGCTTGGTGTGTCATTTGGGACACTTCCTTACTATCCACATTATGACGTATGTAACAGTATGTTTACTGCAAATGCTTTCATCACTGTTCCAATTATTCCAAATTTGTTTGTTCAGATGGATATGGGAATTATTCCAACTCCTTTTAGTTTTGGTGAATATGTAAATGATAGTGGTCTTATTTTTGACTTTATGTTTGGTGCCGGAGCAAATTATAGATTGAATATTTTAGGATATAAACCAAACTTGTATGTTTCCGGTGCTATTGGTTTTGGTTTATCTGATGAATTGTATTCAGTTAAGAATCTTTATTATGGAGAATCTCTTTTATTCCTTGGAAGAGTAAGTGCTGGTGTTGATTTCCCAATTGGAAATATCATTACAATAACTTCTGATTATTCACTTTGGTTTATTGAAGATTTGACTCTTGCTTCAAATTATAGTGTTGGCTTTTCAATTGATTTGAATTAATTAAAAAAAAATAGTATTTTAGAATCATACATGAAAATTTTTCAATGGAATGATTTATTAAACAATAATTTTCACACCCCTTACTTTGCTAAGGGGTGTGGTATTTCTATAGGCAGTTTTGATGGACTTCATAAAGGGCATGGTTTATTGCTTTCTTCTCTTGTTCAGAGTTGTACATCAGAAAATCTTTTAAAAGGGGTTTTCACTTTTCCACGACCACTGCCTAGCATTAAATATTCTGATGAATACTTAGGAGATATTTCTACATTAAATCAGCGGTTGCATTTTTTTGAAGAATTAGGAATTGATTTTGTTATTATTGCAGATTTTGATAAAGAATTTGCTCAAATAAAGGGGATAGATTTTATTAAATCTCTTTGTACTATTTGTAATTTAAAACTTTTGGCCGAAGGTGTTGATTTTAAATGTGGATTTAAAGGGGCTACTGATGTACAGGCAATAAAATACTTTGCTGAACACAGTGGCTTAAAAACAATATTTGTAGATCCTGTTTATTATAAGAATGGAAATGATATAGAAAGAATCAGTTCTTCCTATATTCGTCAAAAGATAAAATATGGATTTCTTTCTACTGTTGAAGAAATGTTGTCTCGTCCATATGAATTAGATTTGTCTGATTTTAATCAAACTGCAATAGAAAAGAAAAAAATTATTCAAGTGTTGCCTCCAGAAAATGTATATTTTTGCAACAAAAAAGATAAAGAAGTTAGGGTAGAAATAACAGAGAACCAAATTTTAATCTCTGATTATTGTGATAGACTTTATTTTTAATATTGGGATAATACTTTTTCTTCCTGTTGATTAATTTTCTTTGTTATATTAAACTAGAAATAGTCTGTAATTACGGATTTATTGTGATTTCATTCTAGAAACCCAGAGTGAGACCTGCAAAATATCCGCTTATTCAGATTTAATAATTTATTTAAGGGGTTCCATAATGGCACTTACAAAAGAAACAACATCAGCAACTGTAAAAAAATACGGTGCAAAAGAAAACGACACAGGTAGCGTTAAAGTTCAGATTGCTTTAATGACTCAGCGTGTACAGCAGCTTACAGAACATGTAAAAAAATTCCCAAAGGATGCTACTGCAAAACGTTCTCTTCTTAAAGTTGTAGGACAGCGTCGTAAGATGCTCAAGTACTTTGAACGCACAGACCTTGAAGGATACCGTGCATTCATTAAAGAGCTCGGTTTACGTAAGTA
>JAHAZJ010000132.1 GCA_018385315.1 Treponema sp.
TACAGCCTGCACTTTTAGAAGTAATACGCCCAAGAAAATTCTTTACTGTAAATGATTCTTTTATTTTTACAGAATCCTTTACAACTGCAATATATGTCTTTTGAACAGGTCGATAGTTCTTTTCTGATGTAAATTTTATCCCTGTCCCCAGCGTCTGAATTACTTAAAGTTTATCCCTGTCCCCATCGTCTGCGATTTAATCATTTTCATACAATGACAATAGATTTTTATACACTTTATTTCTTTCGCAGATGACTATATTATCATTAAGGATTTATGGTGATTAAATGGCTAAATTAACAGACATGACGACAGGTTCAATAAGCAAGCACCTGTTAGCTTTTGCAGCACCTCTTCTTTTAGGAAATATAGTTCAACAATTTTATAATATGGTAGATTCCATTATTGTAGGTAATTACGTTGGTCAAAATGCTTTGGCTGCTGTAGGAACTTGCGGTTCCATGGGATTTTTATTTTTCTCTCTCTCTTCTGGTCTTGCTATTGGTATTGGAATCATCGTATCCCAGTATTTTGGTGCAAAAGATTATCAGAATGTCCGTACAACAATCGGAAGTTCTCTTTATGTGCTTTCTATTTCAGCCTTTATTGTAACACTTATTGGTGTTTTTCTTTCTCCAGCACTCTTAAAACTTTTGCAATGTCCAAATACCATCTTTAAGGATGCCGTTACATACATGAGAGTTACAAGCCTTGGAATTGTATTCATTGCCTTATACAACGGAGTTGCCGCAATTCTTAGAGCCCTGGGAGACTCAAAATCACCTCTTTACTTCCTTATTATTTCAAGCATCGTAAATATTGCATTGGATTTACTTTTTGTTCTTGTATTGAACTGGGAAGTCTTTGGGGTTGCATTTGCTACAGTTATTTCACAGGCAATTTCTGCAATAGCAAGTTTTATGTATGCCTATAAAAAAGTTGATTTTTTCCGTTTGACTCCACAGGAATTAAAACCAAAGAAAAAAATTATTGCAAACTCTTTCAAACTTGGTGTTCCCCTCGCTCTTCAAAACTCCCTCATTGCTGTTTCCTGCATGGTATTACAAGGAGTTGTAAATACTTTTGGAGAATCAGTAATTGCAGCTTACACAATCTGTATGAAAGTTGAACAATTGGTTCAGCAGCCTTACAGTTCCCTCGGTGCTGCAGTTACAAGTTTTGCAGGCCAGAACATGGGAGCTGGTGATATTGCCCGTGTAAAAAAAGGCATGCACAGAGGAACCCTATTTGCTTTAATCTTCTCTCTAACAATGCTACCAGTTGCCTACATTTTTGGAGAAAATGTAATTGGCTTCTTTATCGATGGCAGTGCAAACCCTGAAACAATAAAAATCGGTGCTATGGCACTAAAAATAACAAGCCTTTTCTACTTCCCATTAGGAATGATTTATGTTCCTCGAGCTGTATTAAATGGATGTGGTGATACTAATTTCTCTATGATAAACGGCATTTCCGAAGTTGCCTGCCGTGTAATTTTTTCACAGATTTTATGTCGCATTCCTTCCATCACAATTTTCGGAATCACTTTCCCTATTAGCTATTGGGGCATCTGGATTACTACAGGCCTTACCTGGTTCTTCACAGGAATTGTCTGCCTTATCAGATACAAATTTGGTAAATGGAAGACTAAAGGAATAATAGCAAGATAAAAATCGAACTCTTGATAAAACCCACTCATACAAGTAAAATTATTCACCAAAGGAAAAAACATGTCAGAAACTATATCATTAGAAAAAAAACTTTCTACTTTTACATACGGAATTGTGGGACTTGGAATTATGGGAGGTTCTATTGCAAAAGCAATCAGAAACTCAGTTGGTCAAAGTAACTTCTTTTCAGGCAAAATTCTTGGTTTAGACCGCAATACAGAATCTTTAGAAGCTGCAAAAAAAGAACAGATTATTGATGAAGGCTTTTTACCAGATCAGAATAAAATTATGCTTTCCCAGTGTGATTTTGTATTTGTCTGCCTTTATCCCCATGCAATTCTTGACTTCTTAAAAGAAAACAGAAACAATTTTAAGGATAATGCCATCATCACAGATATTAGTGGTGTAAAAAATCTTTTAGAAATTAATTATGATGAAATTTGTCCACCAAATGCAGATTTTATTATGGGACACCCAATGGCCGGTGGTGAAAAAGAAGGTTTTGCATCATCTAAAGGTGAATTCTTTATTAATCACAATTACATCTTAATCGATAAACCAAATAATATTGCTTCAAAAATCCATCAGGAAAATGTAGAAACTTTTAAAACTCTTATCCACAAAATGGGCTTTTCAAAAATTACAGTAACAGACAGCAATACTCATGATAACAAAATTGGTTTTACATCCCAGCTTTGTCACGTAGTTGCTTCTGCCATGGTTGAAAGTGCTGAAGATGAACAAATTACATCTTTTGGTGGCGGTTCATTTGAAGATCTTACCCGCATTGCAATGATTAATGCTCCACTTTGGACAGAGCTTTTCCTAAGCAATAAAGACAAGCTTGTTAATCACATAGAAAACTTCAAAAAACAACTTACTTTAATGGAAGAATATATTCAGAATGAAAAAAAAGATGAACTTTGTGCTTTGCTTACAGATGTTCGACAAAAACGAATTAAAATGCAGCAGAATAACCAAAAAAGTTAGTTGCTTCCAAGTATTTTATTAATTTCTGATAATACCTTCTTTTTGTTACATGTCCACACTGGGGAAATCACAAGACTCTTTGGCGGGTCACCTGTAAGCCTATGGATAATAACATTGGAAGGTATTTTTTTTATGGCCATTCTAATCAGATTCAGATATTCCTCCATTTCCAGCGTTCTAAATAATCCATCGTTATACATGTTTTCAAGTTTTGTACCTTTTAGAACATAAAGCACTGTGATTTTTATACCATCAGTTCCACATGCAATCGTATAATCTAAAGATTCCATCATCTCTTTTTCATTCTCCCCTGGAAGTCCAAAAATAAGATGGGTAACAACATGAACTTTGGGACATTGTTGTTTGATTAAGGTAACAGCATTTTCATAGACTTTTGTTTCATAACAACGATTGATTATTTTTCCTGTTTCATTACTTTTTGATTGCAAGCCAAATTCCAGCTGAACATACCAATTATTAGACAAGTCTTTAATTTCTGAAACAATCTTAGAGGAAAGGCAATCTGGTCGGGTTGCAATGGCAATCCCAACAACATCACTACAAAAAAGAGCTTCTTTCCATTTTTTGATGATTAAATCTTCGTTGCCATAGGTGTTTGTATAATTCTGAAAATAAACAATATATTTCTTTTCAATTTTTTTGGGAAATTTTTTATTAACGATTTGCTTTGCAGCTTCCACTTGGGCGGTAATAGTAGATTTATCCTTGCTTTGAAAATCACCTGAACCTGTTTCACTACAAAATATACAACCCCCAACACCTTTTGTTCCATCCCGATTTGGACAGGTACAGCCACCATCAAGACTAATTTTATAGACTTTAGTATTAAAAAGATTTTTGTAGAATTGAGATGCTGTTGTAAAACCCATTAGAAGAACAATTTAACTCCACAAGAAATCATTGTACCATTCAAACTAAATTCCGATGCCAATGTAATAACTGGAATATAGAAAGAAATTTCTGGACCAATCTGCATTCCATTATTCAATGTAAACATCCAGTCTGCACTAGTTGAAAAATAGATGAATTTAGCGCCTTCGTAAAAGCTGGAATTAATTAGAGAAATATCATCACTAACTTTTCCAGAATCGCCAGCTTCATTAGAATCAATACCAGGTGCTGTAACTGCAAAGCGGAACAAAAGAGCAATTCCAGCAGAAAGTTTTAAGTTAGATTTATCCCAGAAATTTGCCTGAAAAACCACAGGAACATTCAATAAAAAGGAAAATCCCAAACCTGTTCTGTTTTCAATTTCGGCAGGATATACTTTTCCTTCACTTACAAGATAATAATCAGTAAATATTTTTAATGAAGGCTGAATAGAAATCCAATAGTCTCTTGGCCACGCAATTCCAAGGTATAATGGATATACAATTGATGAAGGGCCTCCTTTGTTGTCATTTTCTGTAGAGATGTATGCAAGGGGGGTAAAACCAACAAAAAAATCTGTTGCTTCAAAAAAAGATTTTTCAAAAGGACTTTCTGTTACTAAGTCTGACTCTGTTACAGAATCTGTTCCCGTGGTTTGAGAAGCGAGGGGAAAAAAAATCAACAATAATAAAAAAACAAAAGCTATTTTCTTCATATAAAATAATTCTCTCTTTTAATTGTCATACAAAATCTTTTCCAAATCAACAGCTATAAATCCGCTTCTTCCAGATTCATAAAATGAAGTTTCTTCCCATGCAGCAAAAAGTGTATTTTCAGTTATGACATATTCACCATAAACATAACCGGCAGGTAATTTTGGAAGTCGCAATGCTACAGCTGCCCCATCATTAAAAAAAGCCTTATCTCTTAAATTTCCCTGGGCAAAAAATGTTCCATCATCAAAAAGCACGGAAACAAGTTCTTTGGAAATAATACCACAACAATTTCTTTCAAATCTTAAAGAATCAGTTGTATTATTTTGATATATCCGTGATGATGCCCCTCCTGCATTTTTTAATTCCATTGTAAACGGAATTTTTGATGCATATCCTTCCAAAAGCGTTTTAATTCTTTCTGGTGCATATGCAAATTCATTTGCGGATTTTGAATTTCTGAATTTCTGAACATTTGATTCCGAAATTACAATATCTTTTTTTGCACTTGCAGGGGTAATAGTAAGCAGTGATGAAACTGGCCGCCAATTTATATATGAAAAATTGATTCTTCCTTCATCAACATATTTTAAAGAACAAGCCCATTCTGTTCCATCCCAGTAAAAATCAGAAACTTCTGCCTGCTCTTTATCAATAATATTTTTGCAATTTATTATAGGATAACAAAGTTGCGTATTATCATCAAACTGCAACAAAAATAAATGATTACTGTCATTTTTTTTATAATCAGTTGATACTATTGTGTCATTGAAAAATGAACTTTTATATACTGAAAAAACAGGTGTGTCATTCACGAATACAAGATTTCCTGCAGTCCGATCTGAAAAAGTTGCCACATCTTTGGATAAAGTAACCTTACTCCCCTCAAAAGAAAGTACACCAAGTCTATTAACAATGGCATAACCTTTTGGTTTGTCTTGCACATTATTTGCAGATGAAATTCTTATTGTTTCAGTCCATGGTCCCTTAGAAATTACTGGCGAAAACTCAGGGCGTTCCACTTCCTCAAATTTATCATTGGACAAATAAAACCATTTATAATTATCACCTTTCTTTCCAAAACCAATAGACAAAACATCTCTGTCAGACTTAAATTCATAGTCTTTATTTTTATCACATGCAACGAGCAAAAGAGAAATTATACATACAAAAACACAAAAGAATCTTTTATTCATAACCAATAATATATTGTGGCATTCCAGCATATTTAATTTTATATTTAATTGCAGTTCCTGTCACAATAATACTATCTAAATTATAATCGGAAATTAAATTTACTTCACTTTGTTTTATCAAAATTTTGTGATTTTTTTTGATATTCTTATTTTCAGGAACAAAAGAAGAATATATTTTATTGTCACATAAATTTTCAAGTTCAAAATATTGCTTCATAGTAAGGTGGGAAGCCCTGAAACTGTGCAAGGCAATTTGCCTTGTCACAGTTTCAGGTGCAATTACCCATGGGTTGTAAAAACAACCTTTTATCTCACAATCCAAAACTCTTTCTTCCATTACATCAATCATTTTAAACCAATTGAAACAAGCTAAAACATTCCAAGTCTCTTCATTATGACCATTCTCTAAATCAGTCTCATCAAAAAATACCTTTACCAAATAGGAACAATATCCTTTATACCAATCCAGAATCAATTCATTTCCAAGAGCAAAGTCAATTTCACAAATCAAATTCCCTGCAGGCTTAAAAAAAATAACATCTTCACCAGCAAAATTCTTCACAATAGGAGTAGCTAAAACACAGCCAACCTCATTCTTTTCAACATAAATGTCAAAACCAGAATCTCTTGTAAAAAACTCACGTATCTCACTTTCAGAATAAATTTCCACATGCCACCCACTTAACTGCGGACACGTTTCATCAAATTCCAAAGTAAAATCTGGTAAAATCACATGCACTTTTTCTTTACCAAAATGGAAATAGTCATTGCTGCAAGCCACAAAAAGCAAAATGCTTAATAACGGAAAAAACAATTTCTTCATATAAGTAATGTAGCTTTAAAATAAAAAAAACTGCAATTTTTTCAAAAAATTCTAGGTTTAAATTAAAGAAAAAATCACAAACTACACACAGCGTCTTAGAGTAAAAGTACTACCGCTACAACGTGCCTACGAAGCTGCTCGCTGAAGCTGTTTGGAAGTTATCCATCTCGCTGTGCTCGTCAGCTTCAGAGGCACTTCGTAGTCCCGTTTTCGCTCTCGTACTTTTACTCTAAGACTCCCCTGGTATTTTGATTTTTCTTTATTCAAACCATGGGACCGGTAACTGCGCTGTGTGAAGTTTGGTTGTTTTTATCAATTCCATAAGTTTTGAGCTCTTGGTGGGCGTTGCTTTGTTTTGTTCCATATTCAATTTTAATTGCAGTAAGAATCAAAAACGAAGAAAAATCCTTGAAGAAGGACTTCCTGGCTACACAGAATACAAACGAAAAGAGTGCAGGAAGATTTTACCTTTTGTGTGGTAAGAAAAACAAGTAAATAGAAAATTTACGAAATAATCAATAAATCACTTTACTATACAAAAGAATACTTGTATAATATAACTATTGGAAATGCCTAATTTCAGGCGGCGTCTCCCAAACTCAAACCAGTTTTGCTGGAATAAAGACTAGGGAGGCTCTAAGATGACGATTTACGAAATATTTTCGTTAGCTATTAATTTAGCTATTCTAATTCTTAGTTTGCTCTCGTATTTAGATAAGAAAGAGTAAAAAATAAGCCGCCAAAGTCTGACACACAATTGGCGGCTTGCCAAAAAAAGTGGAGACGACCAAATGAAATTAGTCATTTCCTTTCTTAGAATATAGCACACTTGTATAGTGATGTCAAATAAATTTGCGGGAGAGTTGTATGGATTCAATCATTATAAAGGAAGAAAGCTGATGAAGTTATGAAATTTAATCACATTGAATGGACAGAATTTACAGTGGAGTAAAAAAAATCGAAAATCTCTAAAAATCGCTTTACTATACAAAAGAATACTTGTATAATATAACTGTTGGAAATGCCTTATTTCAGGCGGTGGACTCCCGATGCTAAATCTAGATAAAACTAGAAATAAAAATTTAGGGAGGCTCTAAGATGACAAAGTACGAAAAAATTTCGTTAGCTATTAGTATAGCACTTTTAATTCTTAGCTTGCTTTCTTACTTTAAAATGTAATTAAGCAAAAAAAAACCGCCAACGTCCTCTAAACATTTGGCGGTTTTTAACCAAAACGTGGAGATGACCAAATTGAAATTAGGCATTTCCTTTCCTAGAATATAGCACACATGTATAGTGATGTCAAATAAATTTCCGGGAAAGTTGTATGGATTCAATCATTATAAATGAAAAAAGCTGATGAAGTTATGAAATTTAATCACATTGAATGGACAGAATTTACAGTGGAGTAGAATTTTCTCTAAAAAACGAATAAATCACTTTACTAT
>JAHAZJ010000138.1 GCA_018385315.1 Treponema sp.
AACACCGCTCGCTCTGACCGGCGAGCTTACACATTTCCTTGCCGCCCTTAGCGTCTAGCGACGATATCTAGCGGTTTTGAGAAGGATTTTTTCTGCGGTAGCCATTTTAGGTAACTGCGCTGTGGGAAATTTGTTTGTTTTTTTCTTTAATTTAAACCTAGATTTTTTTTCACCACGTCTACTATGTGGCTGCCGGCTCCAAGTAATTCTGGTCTGCGGCATGTTGCAAGATGGAATTTTATAAAAGTCTGGAATTCTTCTTCTGACATTTCGTTTAATTCACGGCGCATGTAGTCGGAAGGACCGTCGGCAGAAGCAATGTCTACTCTGGTAAACCCGGCTTTCTGGTTCAGGCGGTTTATGTCTTCCAGGCGCACGTAATCATACAAATCTTCTTCAGTGCTAAGAACATGGAAATCTGATGACAAGCCGCCTTTTTCTAAAACTTCGCCAATTTTGTGCTCACGGAAACAATAGGAAATCACACTGTATTCATTCATTACATATGCCACAAGAATAAAACCATCTTTTTTTGTAACACGACGGGCTTCCTTTAAAGCTGTTACCTTATTTTCATCACCATGAAGATGATACATTGGTCCAAAAACAAGAGTTATGTCAAAAGTTTCATCTGGCAAAAAATGAAGATCCATGGCGTTTCCCTGCCAGGTTTTAATATTTTCGTGCTTGCTTCTTAAAATTTCCAGATTGTGTTTTACAAGTTCTACTGCAGTTACATCGCAACCCATATGACACAATTCTACTGAATACCGTCCTGTACCAGCTCCTATATCTGCAATTTTAATATTCTGATTTTCAACTTTTTTTTCTGTTTTGATTTTTTCAATGCATTCTGATATGAGGGACAGGGTCGTTGTAAATTCTACTCTGCCGTGTCTTGTAGTAAGACGATGCTCTTCGTGAAATTTATTGTAATATTTTTCCAGATTTGATTGAGTTGCCATCTAATTAAAATGCCTGGTCAACTTTTTTACACCAATCACCCTTTTCTTTATCAGAAAGGAAAGATGCTGTAAAACTATTTTTAATCAACTGCTTTATTTCGTCCATAGAGAAATTCAACTCTTTATGGCATATCCACAATTCATCAAGGAGAGTTGTTTTAAAGAAAACAGGATCATCAGTATTGATTGTAACCAGCATACCTTTATCAAAGAATGCACGAACAGGATGTTCACTGGCCTTTTTAACAACAGCTTTTGTAAAAGTGTTGCTTGTAATACAAACTTCCAAAGGAATCTGACGTTCCTTAAGGCTTTCCATAAGTTTTTCATCCTGAATTGCAGTAATTCCGTGACCAATACGCTGGGCATGAAGAATATCTACAGCATCCCAAATAGACTTTGGTCCAACATCTTCACCTGCATGTGCAACAGCTTTATAGCCTTCTGAAAGTGCAAGATTATATACTTTTTCATATTCAGCAGCAGCACCTTTTTGTTCCGCACCACCAAGTCCAATGCCAATAATATCTTCACAAGGATATTGCTTTAATAATTCATAATTATGAAGTGCATTATCAATTCCAAAAGTTCTTGAAACGTCCATTAAAAGTTTAATAATAATGCCTGTTTCTTCTTTGATTGAAACAATATTTTTATGGAAGATTTCTACCATTTTACCATAATCAAAACCTTTTTTAAGGAATGCAGTTGGTGCAAAGAAAGCTTCACAATAGGTAATACCATTATTCAAAAGATATTTCTTAAGATCGTCAAAAATTAAATCAAAATCCTGTTCTGAAGAAACTAAATCCTGAATTTTCAAGAATGACTGAATAAATCCGTTTAAATCTTCATAGGCAAAAAGGGAAGCCTGATTTTCTTTACTCATTGCTTCACCGAATCTCTTTTTATAGAGTTTTTTTACAGAACCAAGAGTAATTACAGCTTCAATGTGAATATGAAGTTCTGCTTTTGGAATATTAATAATTATGTTTTTAAATTCAGATTTATTCACGATTTTCTCCAGGAGGATACAATATCTCCATTTAGATTATCGGCATGATTGTACCAAATCTTTAGAAAATTCTTCAAAAATGATTTTACACTAGACTTGTTGTTTCATCAATTCCCATCATGATGTTCATACATTGAACGGCAGCACCAGAAGCACCTTTTCCCAGATTATCAAAACGAGTTGTTATCATAATTCTGTCATCATTTCCGTAAACAAAAACCTGCATATTATTAGTTCCAGCCAAAGTGTTTGCAGGAATAAACTGTTCTGGTAAAACTCCTTCTCCCATAAGTGGAGCAACCTTTACAAAATTACATCCATCATAGTGAGCAGCAAACATTTCCTGAACGTCTTTTGGTGTTACTTTTTTATTCAAAAGTCTTGAATAAAGTCCAACAGTTACAGTCATTCCCTGAAAATAATCACAAACATAAGGATTAAAAATTGGTTCAAAATCCAATCCACTGATTTTCTTCATTTCTGGAAGATGTTTATGAGCCTGAGTAAGAGCATATAAACGTGGAGAATCTAAGCCAGCATCGCGACCTTCTGCTTCATACTGGGCAATTGCTTTTTTACCGGCACCCGAATATCCGCTTACGGCGTGAATAACAACAGGATAGTCAGCACTCATAATCCCAGATTTTACTAAAGGATACCCAATTGCATTAAAACCAGAAGCATAACAGCCAGGAACTGCAACTCTGTGAGATGTTGTGATTTTTTCTCTAAAAGATTTATCCAACTCTGGAAATCCGTAAGCCCAATCAGGATTTATACGGTGGGCAGTAGATGCATCAATAATTTTTGTATTTGGATTTGTACAAAGCTGTGCTGATTCAATAGCAGCCCCATCAGGAAGGCAAAGGAATGTAAAATCAGAAGCATTAATCATTTTTGCTTTTTCTACAGGATCCTTTCTTTTTTCATCATCAATAGTAATAATTTCAATGTCATTGCGTTTTTCAAAACGTTCAAAAATCTTAAGGCCAGTTGTGCCTTCTTTTCCATCAATAAATACTTTGTAACTCATAAAAAACATTATAATATTTTTAGCGGTATTATTAAAGATACAAAAAAATTTGGAAATATTGAATATGATAAAAAAAAGGTGGCTTCTTTTAGAAAACCACCTTTCTACTTATAAAAAAACAATCTGTAGATTAGAGTGCAGATTTTTTATCAAAATATTGTTTTGTTTCTTTAGCTGCAACACCAGAAAGAACAATCAAAGAAATACAGTTAGGAATTGCCATTAAACCGTTTGTAATATCGGCAATTGTAAATACCTGACTTACTGTGAAGTAAGGTCCAATAAATACTGCAATGATGTAAATCCAACGGAAGATTTTTACAACAAGCATTTTTCCGTTTGTTATGTATTCAAGACATTTTTCTGAGTAGTAATCCCAACCAAGAATAGTTGTGAATGCAAAGAATACAAGACAAAGCATTAAGAGGAACTGAACTGAACGTCCGTCACCACCAAGTACTTTAG
Source organism: Treponema sp. (assembly GCA_018385315.1). GTDB lineage: Bacteria > Spirochaetota > Spirochaetia > Treponematales > Treponemataceae > Treponema_D. Next base: position 3,479 of record JAHAZJ010000138.1, read on the forward strand.
AGAATGCAGCAGAAGTAAGGGCAACACCCTCTAAACCACCAGCACCTGTAGCATCTGCACCTGTGTAGAAAGCAATTACAATTGAAAGACCTGTCATTGTACATACAATAAGTGTATCAATTACAGTACCAAGCATAGATACAACACCCTGTTCAACTGGTTCATCTACTTTTGCAGCTGAAGCAGCGATTGGAGCAGAACCAAGACCAGCTTCGTTAGAGAAGATACCGCGAGCAATACCTTTCTGCATAGAATCTGTAATCTGTTTGAACATCCAACCAGCAGCACCACCAGCGATTGCTTTGAAACCAAATGCGTTTTTGAAGATTACAGCAAAAGCAGCAGGAATCTTTGTTGCATTCATAATCAAAATTGAAAGTCCAAGGAATACATAAATAACAGCCATTGTTGGAACAATTTTTTCTGCAACTCTAGAAATACGTTTAAGACCACCAATTACTACAAGAGCAACACCTAAAGTAACGATAGCACCAGAAATAACAGTTGCCCATGTATATGATTTTTCGCCAATTGTAAGAGCGATGTGAGCACTAGTTGGATCGAAAGCGTTATTTACAGCAGATGTAATACCGTTGATCTGAGTCATTGTACCAATACCAAGAAGACCAGCCGCAACACCAAATATAGCAAAAAGAACAGCAAGCCACTTCCAAGAAAAGCCTGTAGCTTCTTTCATACCTTTTTCGATTGTGTAGAATGGACCACCAAGAACATGACCATCGGCAGCGTGTTCACGATATTTTACAGCTAACATACATTCTGTATATTTTGTTGCTGTACCCAAGAGAGCCGCAAACCACATCCAGAACAAAGCACCTGGACCACCAGCTGCAATAGCAGTTGCTACACCTACAATGTTACCTGTACCAATTGTAGCAGAAAGAGCAGTACAAAGTGCCTGGAATGGAGAAAGCTCACCTTTTCCACCATCTGTTTTTTTGAAAAGATTTTTAATACCAAGTCCAAGTTTTGTAAACTGAACACCACGTAAACGAATTGTCAACAGAATACCTGTTGCAAGAATAAGGATGATTGTTGGAATACCCCAAACGATATCATCAATTTTGTTAAGGATTGTTGTGAACATTTTCATATCCTTTTAAAAAAGATAAGAGCTAGTCATATAAAAATGTACCAGCTCTCTGAAAAGTGTTAAAACGAACGCAATTTTACTCTGTCCGCTTTGCCTGAGATATTGGTTCTAATAACCTTAACCCTTCGGCGCTTCACATCATTATGAAGACTCTCCAGAGAATTATCTTTGCAAAACACGTTACAAAGATAACGGTTAATAATAACATATTGTTTTTTTCCTTGCAATAATCTTGTATAACAAGGAGATATAAAAAAATGCCATCAGGAAATCCCAATGGCACTAATATATAAAAACATTCCGGAGCTTAGCTTCTACGGAATGGAAGGGATGATAAACATCCGTGTGATAAACATACAATAAATTTGGATAAAAAAAAAGAAGTTTCGTAACGAAACTTCTTTTTTTTCTTCGATAGCATCACAGCATAAAAACGCTGTGCACTGCTCGCCTTTTTATGGCATTCTCAGGTGTGGATAGGAGTTGAACCTACCAATCGCGGTTTTGCAGACCGATCCCTTACCGCTTGGGTACCACACCAAAATGTTCTTATACTATATCAGAAGCCGAATTTTTAGTCAACCCTGTTAAATTACTTTCATCTTTTTTAATTTAGAAAGAATCACATTTTTTTCGCTTTCTGATGCAAAATGAATTGTTCCAGTTCCATTCTTCTTATAGACAATCCTTGCAGCCGTAACATCAGGCATATTGTCTACATCAATAATAGAACTGATTGTATCATAAGAAATGTACAATCCATCAACAGAAAAGCCATTTTCATAAACCCCATACAGATTTGCATAAGTAATTTCTTTTGCAGAAATGTAAGCCCCCATTACTCCACATCCGGCAATAACAATATTTACATAAAACTTATATGCAAAAAAATACACCAAAGGAATAATCAATGCAGAAACAATCAAAATAGCAATATGTCTTACTGTTATTTTTTTAGAAAAGGAAAGCAAACAATGGCCACAAACTTTCTTCATAGATTTTCTTTTTAGCGGGATACTAATTAAAACAAAAATATACAAAATATAGGCTGATGCCATAATAATGATTTTTTCCATCATCTTTTGCTCCTATTTTCTTTTTTCCAATACTGTATACAAAGTTTTTCTTGCACTTTCAAAAGCCAGTGGAATTTTATCCACATCTTCTTTTGTTTCAATTTTCCAGGAACTGAATCCCAAAACTTCACTTTCCTGGGCTTTTAATGTACTAATAAACTCTTCAATGTTTTTAAAATCATCAGGCAACTTTGCAAGAAAAAACATATCACAAGTTTTATATTCTATATTTCTATATTCATAAGTGTTTGGAAAAGTGCAAATAAACTGAACCTCAGAAATAGCTACCCCAATTTCTTCCTTACATTCTCTTATAACAGCATCCTCTGCTCTTTCATCAGCATCAATAAAACCACCAGGAAATGCAAGATATCCTTTTCTTGGTTCCTTTGCTCTGGTTTCTAACAGGATATTGTTTTCTTTATCAATAATTACAACCCCAACTGCAGCGGCCACATTGCAATACAAATCAAAATCACAATCGGGACAATACCATTTTTTATTTAGTTTATTTTTGATTGCTTTACTGCCGCACATTGGACACAAATTAAAATCATTTTTCATTTAAAACACCGTACCGTAATTGCATCTGCCAAAGCTTCAGACCTTTTTATTGTTTGAATGATAATAGGAACAATTAATGGAACAATTTTTTTAATTGCTTTCATTTTTCCTTTTACATCACCCATATTTCCACGAATTGTCTGCGTCTTTAAAATAACACAAGACTGTTCCACCAGTAATGGAATAAATCTAAAAATAATTTCCATTACCAGGTACAAATATCTCATTGGTATTCTAATTTTTTCCAATGGATAAAAGATGATTCTTAATCCATCAATTAATTCATAATCCCGTAAACTAGTATAAAAAGCACTAATTGAAGCAAGACAGGCAAATGTTCTTAAAAAGGAATTTAAACAGAAAATTAATTTTGATGGAGAAATCATAAACCATTTCCAGCTGGTATAGCAAACTTCTGATTCTAAAGGCTTTCTAAAAATTATTTGGAAAACTGCAAAAAATAATAAAAAGGGTGTGATTTTTATAAAAGCTTTTAATAGTTTTTTTATTCCAAAGCCTGCAAAAAGACAGTAACCAAATGCAAGCAAGAGCATAGTAGAACAGAAAATAATATTATTTGAAAGCAAACTACAAACAAACATTACTACAAAAAGTAAAATTCTAAATACTGCAGGAGTTTTTTCCAATAGTGATTGTTTTTTCCTTTTAGTTCCTGCCAAACCATTGGAAAGAGTTCTTAGGGTTTTTAATTTTTCTGCAATAGGTTTTGGTTCCAGAATATTTTCATATTTTTCATTTGTCTGTGGAACGGATTCATCTTTTGCTGAAATTACAGGGGCAAAACTGTCTGAAACTATTTTTCCACCTGAAATGGCAATTTCTCTATGAGCAAATCTGGCTTCTTCCATATTATGAGTGCTGAATAAAACTGTTTTTCCTTCATCAGCCAGTTTTTTCAATAAATTCATTACTTCCTGACGGGATTCCCCATCTAGTCCTGCTGTAGGCTCATCAAAAAATAAAACCTGATTATCCATTGCAATTATACCTGCAATAGCAAGTCTACGTAATTCGCCACCGCTTAATCTATTAACAGGAACATCAGCATATTTTTCAAAAGGAAGATTTACGCTATCCATTGCATTTTTTACTCTAAGCTTCAGTTCTTCTCCAGTTATCCCCAGGTTTCTTGGACCAAAGGCAACATCATCAGCAGCAAAGGCCTCAAAAACAGCATCGGAACAATTTTGAAGAGCCAGGGATGGTGTCTTATCACCAAAAACAATTCCTGATTGAGGTTTTAAAAGTCCTGAACCAATTTCCAGAATAGTTGATTTTCCACTGCCAGAAGGACCTGTTAATGCGTTTAAAGTTCCTTTTCTAAGTTTAAAAGAAACATCTTTAAGACATTTTGAATCTTCATTCTCGTAGGAAAAAGAAACGTTAGATAATCCAAAGGAAAAATCTTTTTCTGCCATTGAAATATTTTCTATAATTCTATTGCAAGGTGGTAAAGATTCCCCAGTAAGTTTTTTTATATAATCTGAATTCTGTAAATATCCATCTACATTGCCATCATAAAAAAGTTCACCTTTATCTAAACCAATTACATGCTCAACTTGCTTTATTGCATCCAGTTCGTGGGTAATGTGAATAACTGTATTTCCATGTCTATGCCAGTAATTTATAAAATCGAAAACATTTTTTCTTGAATGAGGATCTAGCATTGCAACAGATTCATCAAGAATCATTACACCAGGCCAAGTTGCAAGAACACCGCTTAAAGCAAGTTTCTGAGTCTGTCCCAAAGAAAGATTCATTGTTGATGATTCGGATTTTTCCAAAAGCCCTGTTATATTCAAACATTCAATTGTTCGTAATTCAATTTCACTTTTTGGAAGACTCAGATTTTTTGGACCAAAAGCAGTGTCCCTGGAAACAATACTGCATATTATCTGATTTTTTGGAGATTGAAACACAAGAGCAATCAAAGAATCTCTTTTTGCAACAAGTTTTCCAGATGATGGACTTTCCAAATTTGCCAAAAGTCTTGCCAGGGTGCTTTTCCCGCTACCATTTGAGCCTACAATCCCACAATACTCACCTTCTTCAATTTTAAATGAAACATTATGTAATGTTGGCACCTTTGCCTGGGGATAGAAAAAACTAACTTCTTGTAATTCGAAAATGCTCATTTTTTTTTATAAACTGGTTATTCATTAACCTGAACAAGAATAACTACAGCACAAGATACAGTTCCATGGGCATCTCTAATTTGTCCGTTACTTGTATTTTCTTTTTCTGCTGCAGTTTTTAAGGCATTAAGAGCTTTAGCTCTCTTTTCTTCAGTTTGAGTCTTTGGTAATTCAGGTTTTCCCGCTTTACTAAAATCTGATGTTTGTCCAGCACCAACAACAATTGCAGTAACAGGAGCCGATTCTGAAATTTCTGTTACAGGAGTATTTGATGTTGCAGCTTCGTCTTTTACTTCTGTTTTATCTTTGCCATTCTTTCTGCTAGGATTCCATTCTTTTGCTGAATATACAGCAACGGCACCTTCTGAACAGTAAGTTGTACCACGGGCAAACTGAACATACTCCGTACCACGAACAGAGGCTACAGCAACTGCAGTTCTTGTTGTGTAATCAATTTTTTTATTATCTGCATGCTTTACTTTAGAACGAGTAGCTCCTGTATCAACGTAAACACTAACTGTATCCTGATTATTTTCAGATTTTAATGTTTCCAAAGTTACACGAGACAAAGCGGCAACTGCAAGAACTGTTCCATTAAGATTTAAGCGAGCTTCGGACTGATATCCTGTACTAATTGTTTCTGATTCTGCAATTGTATCACCAACTTTAACAGCAACCCAGTTTCCACGTCTATTTACTTCAACCTTTCCCTTTACATATGTAACCTTAGCAGATTCTGCCATTAGTGGAGAAACCGATAAAAGAACAATTAAAAAAGCGATTATAGTTTTTAATGACTTTCTAAACATATTTTCTGCTCCCTACAATTAAAATCCCTTCAATTAAAATTAGAATGAAAGTGAAAGATTTAGATTCATGCCAAAATTGTTATTTTTTCCATATTCTGCACTATCAATAAATCCATAAGTTCCAAATGAAAGTTGGAAATCATAGAAGATATTATAGATAACAGAAAGATCATATTGAAAACCAGAAAACTGGAAACCAGACTCTGGCATTGAGCAAAGAGCAACAACATCTCCTGTTACAATAAATGTATCTGCAACATAGGTAACACCTGCTTTTGCCCCGGCATTTCCATTTGCTTCCAAACCTGCCAGATTACCAAAAATTGGATTAGAGGTAACAGCTACAAAATCTTTAGATGCATATTCAGCACCAACATTAAATGCCAAAGCTGCAGTTGGATAGAAATAAAAATCCACTTTAGTAGAATGCATAAAGTTTTTAAAATTAAAAGAACCTACAACTTCATTTACATCATAAAAACAATGGATTCCCAGTGGTCCCCCAATTTTTGCACTTGCATAATAGCGATTAACTTTTTCTGCACCAATATCAATTGCGGCCAACGCTTCTAAACTAAGATTCTGATTTCCAGCAATAACAGGGAATAAAACAGAAGCACCTGTAATTACAAAAGGATATGCAAGGGAATAAACTTCATTTAATGGGGAAATAACATATGCAGTTGTATCAAGCATAAAAACATTTAATTCGTTTAGTAAACCGGTATAACCTGCATATCCACTAACAATTGCATAGGGGAAAGAGTAATCAACTTTTATTCCATCAATATTCTGGTTTAAAACACAAGCCGTAACATCACTTGCAAAAAATCTGCCAATTGAACAATTTAGATTGTCACCTTCATATACTATTTTTAAAAGATCTAAATCAACAATAACAGAATTTACAATAGAACTACTCCCAATGTTTCCTGAGTATTTAACTAAACCTTCTGTTACAAATCTGAAGCCTGTATCTGCAATTGGTGCTGAGCCCCATAAATATGTTGTTGAATTAATTACAGGGGAAACTGAATTAAAATCTGTTGTAGAAATATTTGCACCAACTTTTTCAATACCACCCCATTCAAATGCAGAAAGCTGCATAAAGAAGAATGATGATAACAAAACAGCAATAATACTTTTTTTCATTTTCTTACTCCTCAATCTTCATATTCATGCCCTCTTCTTCTGGGGCAAATTCAACCATACAGGCAGTAAGAATATTCAAAGCTTCTCGACCTGTTACATATTGAGTAGCATCTGATGAAGCCAAAATAATTCCCATATCTTTTAAATATTTATAGGCATATCTTTTTGAGCCCCCTGTTACTCTAAACATAATCCCAGCTTTTTCATCCGGCCACATTTTCATGTAGATACAGGCAATATCATTTAACTTTGCAGGTTCATTTGCATCATATTCTTCTGAAATCTGGCCTGCATTATAAAGAGCAGAAACAGCATCTTTCATAGAAGAATTATCTTTAATTAATTTCTGGTGAACAGCTGAAAGATAACATACCTGTCCATAAGTAACTTCTGAGGCATTAATTATTTGTGTAATCACATCAGCAGATTGTGCATACACTCCTGAAAAACAAAATAAACAAACTAATAAAATAAATATCTTTTTCACAAAAATAATTTTACAATACATTTAATTCATTGTCTACAAATGTAAAAATGTGATAATATAATTAATGCCTAAGCAGGCAAAAACATTCAAAGGAGATTTTTATGAAAAAATTATTTGCTGCTTTATTCGTTGCTGCTGTAATGGCTGCAGGTGCTTTCGCAGAAGATTCATTCCCAACAGGATCTTGGATTGATTCTAACTACGATGCAGAATGGGTTTTCGGAATTGACGGAACAATAGAAGTTCGCGATGCAAACACAGGTGCATTGTACTTCTCTTTCACAAAAGATCAGATTACTGATTACAAGCTTGGTGCTTCAAAAGACGGACTTACAATGTCTTTCACATGTCCAGCTACATCAAGAAAGTACAAATTTACAAAACCTATTACTTTATCAACTGATCTTATCATGGAAATTGATCCAGACTGGTCAGATGAAAACTACAAAACAAACATTAAATTCAAGAGATAAGTTTTTGAATTAGTTTGTTAAGAACAAAGGCGTGGTTCAAAATAATATTCATTTCAAACCACGCCTTTTTATTTTAACAACTTATATTGTTCTTTCTATTTTAATGCACTTCTTGCAATTCTAAAACCAATTCTACGGCTTGGCAAATGAGGAGAAGAAGAACCTCGTCCAAATACTGTTAAAGTTTCATCTTCATCTTCCCAAGAACCACCACGAACGACTCTGTAGTCTGCAATTGCAGGTCCAGAAGTATCCTTTTCTGCAGCAGCTTCTTTTTTGTAATAACTTTCACTAAACCAGTCCCAGCACCATTCCCAAACATTTCCGTTCATATCGTAAAGACCAAGCTCATTTTTTTCTTTTAAACCAACTTCATGAGTCAACTGTTTAGAATTAATGCCTGCCCAAACATAGTATTCAACATTATCATCGTAAAAATCGAAACCTGCTGATGTTTTTCCAGAAGTAAGTTTTCCACCTTTTGCAGCAAATTCCCATTCAGCTTCTGTCAAAAGACGATATCCATTAGCTTCTTTATTCCATTTTATTTCATTCCATTCTTTATTTGCTTTTTCAGGAACTTCTCCCCATAAAGAAATATCAGTTTCATCCTTTCCTTCTACTTCTTTAGTATAAACAGGTGTTAATCCTCTGCTTTCACTTAATTTATTACAGTACATTACAGCTTCATACCAGGAAATTTTTTCCACAGGACGTTTTTCCTGATTTTCACCCTCTGTAACAGCTTTTCCTTTAGATTCACCAACATAAAAACTTGGATTGTACCCCATTATTGCTTCAAAATCTGCCTGTGTAACTTCTGTTGCACCAACATAAAAAGAACTTACTTCAGCATTATGGGCTCTGTTGTTATAACCAGCAGAAAAATCATCATTTCCCATAATAAAAGCTGCTCCTTCTACAAATACAAGCTCATCCTCAAAAGCAGGCTCCTTCTTTTTACATCCAACAATTGATAAAACAGCAGCAGCTGTCATCAAAAATAAAGCGACAGATCCAAAATACTTCTTCATAAATAAATTTAATCCTCCTGATATTTAAAGGATAACACGACTTATTGTAATTCGCAATGTTGTATTGTTTAATGTTCTAGCATTTTTTTATTGCCGATGACGTTTTTTTTTTATATTTTATATAGTAATACACTTTATTTTTTTGAAGCGTAATTAATTATTAAATTTTTTGTAGAGGAAATAAAATGGCAAAACAATTAATGTTTAGTGAAGATGCCCGCAAAAAACTTTTAAGCGGTGTTGAACAGATTTCTAAAGCTGTAAAAACAACTTTGGGACCTTGTGGTCGTATGGTTATGATGGACAAAAAATATGGTTCACCAGTTATTACAAAGGACGGCGTTTCTGTTGCAAAAGAAATTGAACTTGCAGATCCATATGAAAACATGGGTGCTCAGTTTGTTCGGGAAGTAGCTTCAAAAACAAATGATGATGCCGGAGACGGAACTACAACTGCCACAGTTCTTTCTTACGCCCTTGTTCGTGAAGGTGTAAAATCAGTTGCAGCTGGTATGCGCCCAATCGAAATTAAACGTGGTATGGACAAGGCTGTAAAAATTGCTGTTGATGAAATCAAAAAGAATGCTAAACCTGTAAAGGGTGCAGATGATATTACAAACATTGCTACAATTTCTGCTAATAATGATCCAGAAATTGGTAAAATGCTTGCTGATGCAATTGAAAAAGTTGGTAAAGACGGTGTTATTACTGTAGAAGAATCTAAAAACATGGAAATGACTGTTGATACTGTAGAAGGTATGCAGTTTGACCGTGGTTACATTTCATCATACTTTGTAACAGACCGTGAAAGAATGGAAGCTTCTTATACAGATGCTTGCGTTTTAATCTACGACAAAAAGATTTCTGCAATGAAAGATCTTCTTCCTATCTTGGAAAAAGTTGCAAATTCAGGTCGTGCATTAGTAATCATTTGTGAAGATGTTGATGGTGAAGCTCTTACAACATTGGTTTTGAACACAATCCGTGGAACAATCAAATGTTGTGCAGTTAAGGCTCCAGGCTTTGGTGACCGCCGTAAGGACATGCTCCAGGATATCGCTATTTTAACAGGTGCAACTGTAGTTAGCGAAGAAGTAGGATTGAAGCTTGAATCTTGTGGAGAAGAAGTTCTTGGTCAGGCTAAATCTATTAAAATTGACAAAGACAACACTACAATTGTTGGTGGTGCCGGAGATGCTAAAAACATTAAAGCTCGTGTCGAAGAAATTAAAGCTGCAATTGAAAAATCTTCTTCAACTTATGATAAAGAACAGCTTCAGAAACGTCTTGCTAAACTTGCAGGTGGTGTAGCTGTTATTAACGTTGGTGCTAACACAGAAACAGAAATGAAAGAAATGAAGTTCCGCGTAGAAGATACAATTGCTGCTACCCGTGCTGCTTTGGAAGAAGGTATTGTTTCTGGTGGTGGTATGGCTCTTATTGAAGCATCAAAAGCTTTGGCAGAAGTTCCAGCTGATCTTACAGAGGATGAAAAAGTTGGTTTCAAAATTGTCCGCCGTGCTTTGGAAGAACCAATTCGTCAGATTGCTGAAAATGCAGGTCTTGACGGTGCTGTTATTGCAGAACGTGCTAAGAACGAAAAGAAAGGTATTGGTTACAATGCCCGCACAAACGAATGGGTAAACATGCTTGAAGCAGGTATTATTGACCCAGCAAAAGTAACTTGTTCAGCTTTGAAAAACGCAGCATCAGTTGCCGGAACACTTTTGACAACAGAATGTGCAATTACTGATATTCCAGAACCAAAAGCTCCAGCTGCTCCAGCTCCAGATATGGGTGGAATGTACTAATAGACAAGGAACCTGCGAGTTTGCGAAGCAAACTTGCTTTTATAAAATGAAGGCCCGCAGATAACGCAGAAGGCCGCAGATTTTTATGCAGATTGTTTTTTAATTATTAAATCTGATCTGCATAAATCCGCGATTTTCAGTTCTATCTGAGGGTCTTTTTTTAACAAATTCTTAATCACAACTTCTTATTTTTTCATTCCCAATATAACCTCCACAGGGCCTCCGCATTATATATTTCTACAGACTTTTTCAAGGCATTCTTCGCGTTTATCACAAAGCATTTGTTTTCCTGAAATTGACAGACTCTTTGCCTTTGTAAACTCAGAGAAATCAGTCTGCTT
>JAHAZJ010000148.1 GCA_018385315.1 Treponema sp.
CGTCAACGATTGGTCCAACAGGTTTTCCATCTTTTGCAATAACAAATTCATGCATATCCTGATCCAAAAGACCAGCATTTTCAGAACGATAAGTATTGATAGCTTCAGTAGCAGAAGCAAACTGGCGGCCATCAGCCAGAACGTGAGCGTGCCATCCTCTTTCAACCATGCTCCAGTCTGCACCGTAGCGGTCCATAGTGATGTACATACGTCCACCGCCAGAAGCAATCTGGTAATCAACATCAGTAAATTCAGCAAGATATTTTTCAAGTGGTTCAAAATATTCAAGAGCAGAAGTTGGAGGAACATCACGACCATCCAAGAGAGCATGAACGCGGAGAGTTTTTACACCTTCTTTGTGAGCCTGAGCAATCATAGCCTTAAGATGGTCAATGTGCGAGTGAACGTTACCGTCAGAAACAAGACCAATTAAGTGGAAAGCAGAACCTTTATCCAAAACATTCTTTACAAGCTTTTTCCAAGTAGCACCCTGAAACATAGAACCAGAAGAAATAGATTCACCAACAAGCTTGGCACCCTGAGCAAAAACACGACCACAACCGATAGCATTGTGACCAACTTCACTATTACCCATATCATCGTCACTTGGAAGACCAACAGCAGTTCCGTGAGCCTTCAATTTTGTGTGCGGACAGTTTGCTGTAAACCAGTCCAAATACTTCATTTTAGAAGCCTTTACAGCATCCCCTTCTTCATATTTTCCGTAACCAACACCGTCCATAATTACAAGAACAACAGGACCGCGTCGACCTTTCCAATTTGGATTTTTTTCCAAAGCATGCATAGTGTCTGCCATTTGCAAAACTCCTTTAATAACATATATCTGGGCGTTCCCTGCCTTACGGCAGGTCGGGCTTTTCGGGGTTCCGCCTTTCGGCTTCATTGGACGCAGCAAGCTGCTTACCAACGCTTCGCGCCCCTATAATCCCTAACGCATTTAAAATGTACAATTTCTTCAATAAATATACAGAATTTCTAAAGGTTTTACAATTCTTTGATTCCATTGCTGTCAGTTCTGACTTTCCAGTTTTCTTTGACATTTTTACGATTTTTGTCTGAAAAACTGTTGCAAATTGACATAATTCGTGATATTGTCAATATCAGTTTATTATCAGAGGATTGCTATGCCAAGATTCACATTTGACAAAACTTATCCAAAAAACATCCCGTTAATGTTCAAAACACGGGCTGAAGAGCTTCAAGATGATGTTTTTCAGTATTCAAAAGACAAAGACGGTAATTATCAAGCATATACATATAATCAGGTTTACAATGATATCATTTCTTTAGCATTGGCTCTTAGAGAAATGGGGATTACAAGAAGTTCCAATGTTGGTTTAATTTCTGACAACCGTCGTGAATGGGCTATTATAGACTACGCACTTTTATCATTAGGAGCAGCAGATGTTCCTCGTGGTTGCGATTCTATGGGTGTTGAAATACGTTTTATTCTGAACTTTGCAGACTGTAAATACAGTTTTTTTGAAACTCCAAGACAGTTAGAAAAAGTTCTGGAAAAAGCAGAAGAATGTCCAAATCTTGATACTGCAATCATCATTAAGGAACTGACTCCAGAAGAAGAAGCTATTAAAAATAATGGAAAATTTAATGTTACAACTCTTTCTGCCCTTTTAGAAAGAGGAAGAGAAATTTATAATACTAATAAAGCTGCTTTAAGAAAAGAAATTGAAGCAGAAATGGAAAAGACTGAACCAAATGATATTGCAACTATTATCTTTACATCTGGTACAACTGGTACTCCAAAAGGTGTAATGCTTACTCACAGAAATTATATGGCTCAGATAGAAGTAATGCATAACTTTTTTCCAGGTAAACGTGGCGAAACTTGGCTTACTGTACTTCCTGTATGGCACAGCTTTGAACGTGCATTCCAATATGTTATTCCTGCCTTAAAATGTAATGTAGCTTATTCAAAACCAGTTCCTCAAGTTATGATTTCAGACATGCAGAAAATGAAACCTCATTGGATGTGTGCTGTACCTCGCATTTGGACTGGCGTTGCAAAAAGTATTGATAAAACAATCAATAAACACAAGGGTTGGAATTTATTCTGCTATAAAATTTTCCTTGCACCTGCAAAAGCTTATGTTGCACAAAAAGATAAAGTTCGGGGATGGATTTGTCAGATTGAAAAACGTAATCGTTTCTTAGATTTTATTACTGGTATTATTCCATTCCTTTTATTATGGCCAATTCACAAGCTTGGAGACATCTGCTTATTTAATAGAATAAGAAAAAGACTTGGTGGTAACATTAAAATTGCAATGTCAGGTGGTGGTGCTTTACAGCGTGAAGTAAACGACTTTTTCCGTGCAATCGGCTTTAATCTTTTGGAAGGATATGGACTAACAGAAACAGCTCCTGTTCTTTCTATTCGAGACTATAAAGCACCTCGTCCAGGATGTGTTGGTGCATTGTTACCTTCTGTAGAAATTAAAATTGTAAAAGAAGAAAATGGTGTAATTGCTGATTCTACTCCTCTTCCATATGGTCAGAAAGGTCTTGTTCTTGCACGTGGTGAACAGATTATGAAAGGCTACTATAAACGCCAGGATTTAACTGATGCAATTATCGATAAAGATGGTTGGCTTAACACTGGAGACTTAGGTTTACTTACATTTGATCACGAATTAAAGATTACTGGTCGTGCAAAAGATACTATTGTTTTGCTTGGTGGTGAAAATGTTGAACCATTAGTTATTGAACAGGCTTTAACAGCCAGTGATTATATTGATACAGCCATTGTTCTTGGTCAGGATCAGAATACTCTTGGTTGTCTTCTTGTTCCAAATAAAGATTTTACAGAACAGTATGCAAAAGAAAACAACATCAGTTTTGAATCATATGAAGAATTAATGGTAAATGAAGCAATTGTTAGTTTCTATTCAAAAACTGTTCACTCTCTTGTTAGTGTAAACACAGGCTTCAGAAGCTGCGAAAGAATTAACAAAATTGCTCTTTTACCAAATGCATTTAAACCAGGTGAAGAACTTTCTGCAAAAGGCGAAATGATTCGTCCTAAAATTTCAAAAAAATACGAACAGATTATAGCTACATTATTCTAGAATATAAACTGTGGATATAATCCATAAAAAAGCCCCAGTTTTTTAGAAAAAGAAAAAAAATCGGGCTTTTTTTATTTATGACATAATTTTGCCATATTCTTTTTTTATAATTTTTTTCATGATGAAAAAACCGGGAGTTTTAATCGCATTTTACATTCTATTTTGTTCACTTACAGGCTGTTCTTCTTTAGAGCATCAGAATAAAAACTTTGTGTTTTATAAATCTGGTGATTTGGAATTAATCAGCGAAGAGCCACTAGCCGTTTTTGTTGATTTTGATAATACCTTAAATATTTATGACACCGTAACTCATAATCATTATTCAACAAAATCGAGAACTAGATTCATTTCAACTTTAGCCCGCATTTGTTCAGAAAATTATTACGATCATATTTCCGTTTTGATGCTATGCTCGGGTTACAATAAACAGACCCTTATATCTGACATTTTACAAGATACAACTCTGGTTCGGGAAGTTTCCTATGAACGAAAAAACAATTCTCTTTTTACTACAGTAAAACCTCTGGAAACACCTTGCCCAGTTCTTAAATTTGAGTTCAGCACAGACTATATGTTCTGCACTTGTCAGGGACAATAAATCAAAGTGAAGAAAATTATTTCCATCTTTCCCAGGCTTTTATATCAAGACCAACTGTTGCCATATCTTTTCCATTGCGACAGATTGGTAAATTTAATAATTTCTGATTTTCAAAAAGTTTATCAGCTTTATCTGCATCATCAAGATAGGCAATTGATGCATAATCTTTATTTTTTTTATCAATAAGTGATTCTATTGCATCTGCTTTGCAGCCAGCTTGTTTTGCAAGGGCAAAAATAACACTTTCAAATTCTCCTGCACTCATTTCTTTTTCTTTCAAATCAATAAATTGAAAAGGAATGCGTCTTTCTTTAAACCACATCTGAGCTTTTTTAGTATCAAAACTTTTTGTTGTTCCAAAAATCTGAATCATAATTTTTCTCACTTATTTTTTTACATTATTGATAATACTCATTTCTTTAGAAGAAAACTAGGTTTAAATAGAAAAACTTTTTTTATTTAATCCAAATCTTAAACTGCACATTTACAGTAGCCAGTTTATTTATTACTATTTAAGAAAGGAGTGTATGAATGGATAGAAAGATTTTTATATTTTTAATTTCCATTCCATTTTTTTTTGGTTGTTCGGTTCGGTCACAGGAGAAACAGAAAGTGCAGATTGACTCTGAAGTTTCAAATAGTATTAATTCTTTTTCTGAAAAAATGTTTCACCAAATGTATGTGAAAGGTGAAAATCTGTCTTTTTCCGGCACATCAATTTACAATCTTCTTTATTTAATAAGTAATGCTTCTGATGGCGAAACGGCAGATCAGATTAATAATCTTCTTGAACAGAATGAAAAAAAGGATGATGTTCAGATACAGCAGTATTTTTCTAATCTGGAAAATAATTACAATTCAATTTGGGTGCAAAATAATCTTCCTGTAAAAGAAATCTATTCAGATTTTCTGGCGAACATAAATTCCAGTCTTTTTTCGGTTGATTTTTCTAAAGGGTCTAAAACTACAAATCAGATTAATAAATATATAAAAGAAGTAACTGAAAATGAGATTCCAAAATTTTTAAAAAACGATTTGCCATCGGACACAAAACTTTGCTTTTTGAATGCTTTGTATTTTAATCAAAAATGGCGACATCCTTTTAAGAAAAATGAAACAACTGCAGAAGATTTTTATGTTACAAAAGATAAAACAGTTTCTGTTCAGATGATGCATAATAGTGAATTTTATAAATACACAGAAAATGAAGACTTTCAGATGATTCAACTTTTGTATGCAGATACAGATTACTCTATGATTTGTATTCTTCCTGTTGAAAAAGACTATGATTTTTCGAAATTGGAATTGAATAATCTGCTTTCGTCTTTTACTAAAGATAGTTATTATGAAACTGTAGAAGTTTCTCTTCCAAAATTTAACACTGATATTAGCACTGACCTTAAAAAGCAATTTCAGAATCTTGGTGTTACAGATATTTTTGAATCTTCATCTGATTTTTCTAATATTTTTGATACAAACGAAACTGTATTTATAGATGAAATCCTTCATGAAACAAAGGTTAGTGTTGATGAAGAAAAAACTAAGGCTGTGGCAGTAACAATGTCTTTTGCAAAATCAGCTTCGTTTTCGGGAATCCCTAATTTTTATTTTACGGCAGATCATCCATTCTGTTACGTTATTATGGATAATGTTAATGATGTGATGTTGTTTACTGGAATTGTTGCAAATCCGTAATTTAGGTAAATTACTTTTATGTTTAAAAATTATCTTTGGATTGCGTTTATTTCTATGGCATGGAATGGGGACAGGGTAAAAAATTTATTGGTGGAATCTGTCGCTTCTTTTTAGAAAAAGGGGCAAAAGGAGGACAGAAGCTGGAAGAGAAGGCTGGTAGTTTTGGTATTTTTTCAGCTGTAAACCAGGTTGCTGGAGCATAATCAACTCTTAAATTATATAATCAGATGATTACGACTTCATCTTCTTTGACATTGCATTGAAGATATAGAATTTCTACACCCGCAGCTTTTGCCATTTCTAAAGCATGGGCAAACTCCGGGTGTGTTTTTTTATTAGGAAGCACTTGAGTTACTCCTGGAATCTGAATTACAAAAGCAAGAAAGCATTTATATCCCTGTTTGCAAGCTGCTGCCAGTTCGTGAAGATGTTTTACACCCCGTTCTGTTGGAGCATCAGGAAAGTAACCAATATCATTTTGTTCTAAGGTGCAGCCTTTTACTTCCATCAGATATTTTTTTATTCCAACAGAGGTTTTCTTTTCCATGTAGAAATCTACACGGGAATTTCCGTATGTGTATTCCGGTTTTATAAAGTCGTATGCCTCTTGAGGAGGAAGCTGTTCTAACCATTCCATCACAACTTTATTTGGAAGTTGACTATCCATGTTTATAAGAATTTCATCTTTATCAGTCTTTTTATAAACTGCTATTAAATCAAACTGTGTTTTACGGGATTCAAATCCTAAGCGTTTACGAAAATCTTCCATAACAACTGTGCAGCCAGGAATGAGCAATTCTTTGCATCTGCCAGTATTTTTTACATGGACTGTTTCAATTAATCCATTGATTTCTACATGAGCAATGAAACGGTTTGGGCGATCAATAAAAGTGCCTTTTACAATTTTTTTGTAATGCATAATAACAAGGTAATGAAAATGAGGAAAAATGTGAACAATAATAGTAATGCTTAGAAAATCATATTATAATTAACTAAATAAATCTTATTGTAAAGGAAAAAAAAGATGGTCGAAAAAAATCAGTCTAAAGGAAATCCTATTGCGCTTTTGCCAATTGGAGTATTTGTAGTTCTCTATCTTGGAATGGGAATTATTTTTGAATATGTACTGAAAATTGAAATGGGCTTCTATAACATTCCTATTGTTGTGGTTTTTCTTATTTCTTTGTTTATTGCATGTTTACAGAACAAGAAGATTTCATTTGATGAAAAGCTTCAGATAATGGGGACAGGGATAGGTGATAAAAATATTGTCATTATGTTGTTGATTTTCCTTGAAGCAGGAATCTTTGTGGGTGTTGTTGGACGTGGTAGTGCACAGAGTGTTGCATATTTCCTTCTTTCTATTATTCCACCACAGTTTGCTGTTGCTGTTCTATTTGTTGTTGCATGTCTGGTTTCTATTTCCATGGGAACTTCTGTAGGAACAATTACTTTGATTGTGCCAATTGGTGTTTCTCTTGCGCAGACTGGTGGTTTTTCTGTGCCATTATGTATTGCATCAATTATGGGCGGTGCTATGTTTGGAGATAATCTTTCGTTCATTTCGGATACAACAATTGCTGCTTGTAATGGGCAGGGATGTGAAATGAAAGATAAATTCCGTGAAAACTTTAAGATTGCTCTTCCTGCAGCTATTGTTTCTCTTGTTGTGATTTTGTGTATTTCTTTTGCCAGCAAAATTCAGCCCTTCGAAATTCCATCATATAATTTGATTCAGATTATTCCATATATTCTTGTATTACTTGGTGGAATTTTTGGTATGAATGTTCTTCTTGTATTGCTTATGGGTATTGTTTCTGGTGCAGTAATTATGCTTGCTACTGGTTCTGTAACATTTACATCTATGATTGGTGGAATGGGAGCAGGAGCAACTGGAATGTTTGAAACAGCAATGGTTGCAATTCTTGTTGCAGCTATTTGTGCTTTAATCAGAAAACATGGTGGATTCGATGCTTTGTTAAACTGGCTTTATAAAGTTTTTAAGGGCTATAAAGGTGGTTTATTGGGGACAGGGATACTTGTTGTTTTACTTGATATCGCGACTGCAAACAATACTGTTGCTATTGTAATGGCAAACCCAATTGCAAAAGAGATGGCAGATAAATATGAAATTTCCTCAAGAAAAACTGCATCTATTTTGGATACATTCTCTTGTGTTGCCCAGGGAATACTTCCTTATGGTGCTCAGATGCTGGTTGCAATTTCAGCTGCAGCTGCTCTGGGTGAAAAAATTTCTGCGTTTACAATCATACCTCTTCTTTTCTATCCATACTTGCTTCTTGTAAGTTCTTTGTTGTTTATTTTTCTTGGAAAAAACAAGAATAAATAGAAAAATTAAAGGGCTTTTTTAACAGAAATTGCTTTAAGAGGGCACATTTCCTGACAACAGAAACAGGAAATGCAGCCCTTTTTTGGAAATACTGCCTTTTTATTTTTAATTTTAATAATCTGCTGAGGACAACTTTCGGCACATTTTCCACATCCTACACATTTTTCAGGTTCAACTTTTGGATATGATTTTAAGATTTTGCCGGCAAATTTAGCAAAAAGTTTTCCGAGAGGCCCTGGTAACATTGATGAAAAATCTAGGGACATTGTATCTGGAATTTTAAATGGAGTTAGATTTTCTGGTAGTGGATCACCTTTTAATTCAATTTCCTCTGGTTTTGCAAGACCTTTTTCTACAGCCTGACGAACCATTGCAATTTTCATAGGATCAAGTTTCATAACTGTAGCAGCAAAATAGTCCTGTGTATAAAAATCTCGTGCACCAAATAATAAACCAAGAGGATGTGAAGTTCCTCCTGTTGGTCCGTTTCCTTCCATTGCATCTATAGCATCAATTATTGTAAGGTTTGGTTTTACAATCTGAGCAATTTCTAAAAGCATGTTGGAAAAATCTTCTAAACCAGGCCACATATAATGAAGTTGAGGTTTTTCAAGTCCTGGAATAACTCCAAACAGGTTTTTAATTCCTGCACTTAAGCCTGTCATGCCATGAGTTTTTAATTTACAGATATCAATGATGTAATCAGCTTCAATAATTGGGGTAATAATATTAAAAGAGTGATTTTTAAATCCTTGTGGACTGGGGACAGGGTTGGATGAAAAATCCATATTCAAAGTAAGTACATCGCTGAGTTCAGACATTCCACACACTTTATAAACATTCTTCATGTATTCAGCAAAGTATGGACCTCCAGAACTTTCTGCCAAAGTGATATTTGTGATTCCTTTTTCACGGAGCCATAATGCAACTGCACGAACAACAGCAGGATGAGTTGTTGCAGGTGTTGTTGTAGGTTTTGCCATAATAAGATTTGGTTTAATAACCACTTTCATTTCGGGTTTTAAATCTTTAGCAATTTCCTGATCTTCTAAAATTTTTGCAACGGCCGCATTTACTTTTTCCTGTTGATAGTCTGAAACTTGATAAATACTTTGAATCATAAGAACCTCTTTTGTCATTATAACATTTCTTTTTTAAAAAATTCTTTATATTTGTAAAAAAATCAGTTACTCTATTAATGTATTTTTAATTTATGGTTTGAAAAACAGAAGTTTGTCATGACAGATTTAGAAGAAAAAAAAATAAGAGAAGAATATGCTGATTTGACTAGACTCTTAATTTCACGGAATTTGAGTATTACAACAATGGAAAGTGCAACTTCTGGTCAGATTGCTTCGCTTATAACTGATACAGAGGGCTCATCGGCAATAATTAAGGGTGCGTTAGTAACATACAGTAATAGTGCAAAAATTCAGATGGGAGTTCCAGCAGAAGTGATAGAAAAATATTCAGTTTATTCTAAAGAAACAGCCCTTGCAATGTCAGCTGCCTGTAAGCGTGTTTTTGGTGCTCATATTGGAATTGGCGTAACTGGAACTATGGGAAATATTGATCCTGCAAATCCTGAGTCATCGGTGCCAGGACAAGTTTATTTTGCAATAGATTATAAAGAACCTCATGCATATTTTTATGAACTTCCTCCACAAACAAGTCGCTTTCATTATAAGCTGGCAGTGGCAGAATTAGTGCTTCAAGAATTGATGGAAATCATTTGAGTTTTAAATTTATTATTGAATTTTATCCCTGTCCCCATCGTATGATTTTTGAATTTTATCCCTGTCCCCATTGTTTGACCATCGTATGATTGATTTTTTTTGTTTTATCCCTGTCCCCATCGTCTTATATTCCCAATTTCATTTTTTTACATTATAATCTCTGTATGTCACGTTCAAAGATTGTTGTATTAGATTTTGGAAGCCAGTATGCTCATTTAATTGCAAAACGCTTTCGTATGTTGGGCTATTATTCAGAAATAGCACTCCCTTCTACAGATTTATCAGTTTTCGAAAACTGTAAGGGAATAGTTTTCTCAGGGGGACCAAGTTCCGTTTATGATGAAAAGGTTCCTGAGTTCAATTCAGAAATATTAAACCTCCCTATCCCTATTTTAGGCCTTTGTTACGGTCATTATATTGTTCAGCTTGGTTACAACGGAAAAGTTGGTAAAGCTCCGGTTGGAGAATTCGGTTTTGCAACCCTTAATCTTAATCCAGCTGTAAAATCACCTTTGTTTGAAGGAATTGAACCAACACAGCAGGTTTGGATGAGTCATCAGGATGGAGTTCTTGAAATTGGAGATGGCTTTGAAGTTGTTGGTTCAACAAAAGACTGTCCTTTTGCCGCAACTCAAAACCTTGCAAAAAAGAGATTCAGTATTCAGTGTCATTGTGAAGTAAAAGATACTCCATGTGGAAATCAGATTTTCCAAAATTTTGCAAATTACTGCGGTATGGAAAAAAACTGGGACCAGGATACAGTACTTCAGGTAATTCTTGAAAATATAAAAAAAGAAGCAGATGGAAAAAATGTACTTCTTTTCTTAAGTGGCGGGGTAGATTCAACAATCACTTTTGCACTTTTGAATAAAGCCCTAGGGCAGGAAAGAGTTCTTGGTCTTCATATTGATAACGGCTTTATGCGTAAAAACGAATC
>JAHAZJ010000139.1 GCA_018385315.1 Treponema sp.
AACACCAATTCTTTCCATAGGATTTCCTTAATTATTTTTTGTACTTTCTGAAAGCTGCCATCAATGCCTGCTGTGGCATTTCAGGGTCTAACTTTTCTGGTACCTGAGCTGGATCCAAATGATGAGGGCCACGAGTGCCTTCAACAACCTGACGTACTGCATCAATAAGTTTTGTTGGTTCAACCTGACGTGGGCAACGTTCAAGACATGCAAAACAGCTTAAACATGTATAAATTGATTTTGAAGCCATAAGCTTTTCAATTTCCCCATTTTCAACCATCTGTACAAACTGATGTGGGTGATATTCCATTGCATCGTAATTAGGACATGTTCCAGAACATTTTCCACATACCATACATTTTTTAGGATTAACACCAGATCTCATTAATACTGCTTCTTTAAGGAATTCAGCGTTTTCCATTACTGAGCCTCCTTTAACCCGAGAGCTTCAGCAAGAAGTTCTGTAAAATAAATAACGTCTAATTTAGAATCGCCCTTGTTCTTAATAAGATTATAGCGACAGAGTGGACAAGATGTTACTAAGAAATCTGCACCCATATCTTCTGCGTTTGCTAAAATCTTCTGTGAACGATTTTTAGGGATAGATTCGTCTTCGAACATTGTGTATGCACCACAACATTCATTTCTCTGAGCATAAATGACAGGAGTTGCACCAATAGCTTTAATAAAATCTTCAATAAGCTGTGGATTTTCTGCATCATCAAGCTGGAGTACTTTTCCAGGACGTAAAAGAAGACAACCATAATAAGCACCAATCTTCTTACCTGTAAGAGGATTTTTAACAGCTTTTTTTACATTGTCCCAACCTACAACGTCACGAAGAATTTCTAAGTAATGAAGAACTTTTGTTTCTCCGTGATACTCAATACCATCTTCTTTAAGATAGTTGTTCGCCTTGAATGCAGTATTCTCATCATTCTGAACAGCGTCATTAGTCTGTTTAATAACGTTGTAACATGCTGAACAGAGAGTAACTAAATCCTGACCTTTATCCCGGGCATTTGCCAATGCACGGATTGAAGGAAGCTTTGCAGCAACTTCATTAGTACCCTGTGGATATTCTCCACCACAGCACTGCCAGTCTGGAATTTCTTCAAGTGTGAACCCTAATGCTTCCGCAGACATGTGCGCATATTTATCAAGGTCAGCGGCCTTGTTTTTAAGCGTACATCCAGGGAAATACGAATATGTCATACTTGCTCCTATTATAAGATAACAATTTAAATTTGGGATTAATTATACTCTAAATATGATTTTTTGTGAATATAATTCTTATTATATATAAGAAAAGATTTGTTGTTTTATAGTCTATTTATGAATACGCAGTTACAGTATTATACGAATTATAGCACCATGACCTTTTTTTACATTATCAGCTTCAATTATGCCGTTCATAGAATTTATAATTGTTTTTGCAATAGAAAGTCCTAATCCAGAACCTCCTGCAGCACGGGAATGAGCATCATCACCACGGAAAAATCTTTCAAAAACATGATCAACAATGTTTTCTGAGAATCCAGGACCATTATCAGCAATTTGGAAAATGTGTTTTCCTGCTTTTGTTTTATGGGTTATTGTAATTACCAATGGTTCAGGACAGAATTTTAAACTGTTTGAAATTACAACCATAAATACCTGATGCAATAGTTCTTCATCTGTTTTTATTACAGCATTGATTTTTTCATTAAATATAACTTTCGCTACAGAAGAAATTGTTTGGGTTTCTGTATTAAGTCTTTCAAAAAATGGTTTTAAGCTAACTTTTGTATAATTTGGCTGAATTTTTCCACATTCTAGTCTGGACATCTGAAGAAGAATGGAAATTATATTTTCCATGGATTTAGTCTCATTAATAATGATACCCAATGATTTTTCCAGTTGTTTTGGATCATCTTTTCCCCATCTTCTTAAAAGGTTTGATTGCCCCGAAATAACAGCAACTGGGGTTCTTAACTCATGAGATACATCACTTGTAAATTGTCTTTCCCGGTCAAAGTCACTTTTTAAGCGTTTAAATAAATCATTAAAGGTTTTAGCCAGTTCATCAAATTCATCACCTGTATTTCTGACTGAAAGTGTATCATCTAAATTTGAACTTCCGATTTGTTTTGCTTTTTCAGTCATTATAACAACAGGATTAATTGTTCGTCGGGTATAATACAAACTGATTAAAAAACATAATAGAAAAATAGGAATAATTGCACTTCCAATAATTATTGGCAAGAAATGTATAAATTTTGAAGATGAGTCAGAATCCATATTCACAGAAGTCTGAATCATTATAACTGTATCGGAAAATCTAATTTTTTTTGCGTAATATAAAATATAAAGATTTCCATCAATATAATAATTTTCTTCTGAATATAATTTTGCTTTCCCGTTTGTTTCAGGTAAATGAGGAAGATATGGATTATTAGAAGAAATTAAATCATAATCTTCTGAATTTGTAGAATATTTGGATGTATAAACAATGTAATCAATATAATAAAAAAGGGTAGGAAAACCATTTTTTAATTGTTCTGTATCCTGTTGTTCAATGGCTCTTTCGATTGTGAAAGCCGCATTTTCCAATTCAATTGCTTTTTGATTTCTAGCTGATAGCCAGATAAATTCTGAAATACAAAGAGAAATAACGATTGAAAAAATTGTTAAAACAAGAGAGAAAATTAATGCAAACTTAAATGCAACAGATTTTCTTTTTAATTTCATTTATCAGAGCCGTCAACCATCATAAAACCAGTTCCACGAACAGTTTTGATATATTCCTGTTTTGCAACCTGGTCGATTTTTGAACGTAAATAACCTACATAAACATCAATTGTATTTTCATCAATAAAGTGATTTTTACCCCAAACTTCATCAATTAAAGTATCTCTGGAAAGAACTTGATTTACTCTTTCCATAAAAAGTTTAAGCATAAGGAATTCAGTTTTTGAAAGATTAATAATTTCGCCATTTAAGGTTACTTTCATACTTCCAATCTGAAGTTCAAGGTCTCTATTTTTTAAGATTTCTGGAGCTGTAACTGTAATTGCAGAACGACGTAAAACAGCTCTCATTCTTGCAAGTAATTCTTCTATTTCAAATGGTTTTGGCATATAATCATCGGCACCAGCATTAAGACCATTTACTTTATCAAAAGTTTCACCACGAGCTGTTAATACTATTACAGGAACATTTGAAGTTTTTCTGATTCTTCTAAGAACTTCAAGTCCACTTAATTCTGGAAGCATAATATCAAGAAGAATAAGGTCTGGATTAAAAGATTCAAATTTTTCAAGGGCAATTCTTCCGTTATTCGCAATTTCTGTTTCAAATCCTTCATGTTGTAATTCAAGATTAACAAAATCTGAAATACCTGTATCATCTTCTACAATTAAGACTTTTTCCATGTTGTGGCTCCATTTAATATTATTATCTCTGTTGTAATTAATTTCTGTGTATTTGTCTGAATATTTTCTAATTTTAAATTAAAACTATCTGTGTAGTCAATGAGAAATCTTACCTGGGTTCCATCACGATTATATGTGAATTTTGTATTGGAATTAATATTTTTTCCATTAATGTAGATATTTGCAGATGTTATGGTTTTTGGATTAACTGGTTCTGCAAAAAATAAATCAATCTGAATTGAATCATTAATTCTTGTTGTAATAATTCTTTCTAATTGACTTTCAGTCTGATTATTGT
>JAHAZJ010000140.1 GCA_018385315.1 Treponema sp.
CTGTATGTAAGATTAACATCGACTCTGATGGACGTCTTGCTATGACTGCTGCAGTTCGCAAACACCTGGCAGAAAATCCAGGTGACTTTGACCCACGTCAGTACCTCAAACCAGCTCGTGATGAACTCGTTAAGATGTACTCACGCAAGAACCGTGAAGTTCTTGGATCCGCAGGTCACTTAGATGACTAATCGCTAGTTTTGCGCAAGCAAAACTAGGTAAGCAGGCGTAAGCCTGCGTCGTTCAGCTGGTCACTTGGATGACTAATCGCTAGTTTTGCACAAGCAAAACTAGAAAACGATAAAAAAAGAACTTTCCATGAGGAAAGTTCTTTTTTTATTACTAATTCATCAACATAGACTATTCAGATTTTTTAATTAAAAATACCTTTTCATACACTGCAAGCCCAATTGGAAAGGCAATATAAATCAATCCAATAATAGCAAAGAATGGGAACAGCCGGTTCACAATATATGATGAATCAATTGCCGGTGGAATCAAAACATAAACAACAATCATAACTATATACAGGATTTTTTTCTTCTTGTCATTATTTTTAACTGCCACATAAGTATTCCACAATGCATAAGCAATTCCAGCCAAAAATGCAAGATAAATAATTGGTCTGAAAAACAGGTCATAATTAGAATATACAGAACCAGACATTGTTAGAAAATAATATGGTAAATAAATTGCATTAAACGAAGCAAGCAAAGGAAAGAAAGCCTTGATTTTAAAGTCCACAGAATCTCTGGAAATTAAAATAAAAACAACATAAACCAAAACTGGAGCTAATGCAATTTTAACCAAATAAAAGAAATAATTCAAAAAGAAAGAGTCTGGAATTAATCTATGGGAGAAGAAGAAAATAAATCTAATACCACAAACAATAATTCCTGTAATTAAGCCTGTAAAAGCCAATGTTATAAATTTCTTTTCACCCCATGTATTAAAATAAATAAACAATGCAGCGGGCAATAAAATAAATAAAAATAAATACATATAATTAAAATACCTTTTATAACTTTATTAATCAATAAACATAAATATATTATGCAACTTTAATTCTCATTACTTTTGCAGAACCTTCAATAGTAATTTTATCTCCAGGAGCTGCAGCATATATTTCTTCTGCAACAATGGGTTTTCCAATTTTTTCATCATTAGAACGGATTACAGCTTTATCTGCAGAAATAATGTATAAAAGTTGAACATTTTCAGGTTTTGTACCCTTTGTACAAAGCATGCTCCATCCACCCTTTACAGTAATTTCATCCATTTCAAAATATTTACATTCAAAATGACCTGGGAATGGGGCAATTGGAATCATATCTTCTCTTTTAATTACAGCAAGACCTTTTTCTATATGAACTTCCCTATCACGTCCCCAGTCATAAAGACGGTAGGTTAAATCACAAGATTGCTGTACTTCCATTAATCGTAAACCACCACCTATAGCATGGACAGTTCCTGCTGGAATGAATACAAAATCTCCGGCTTTTACTTCAACCATTTCAAGATATTGTTCCAAATTCTTTTCTACAATAGCTTTTGCAAGAACGTCATTTGAAAAACCTTCTTTTATACCATATACAAGTTTAGCACCTGGTTCAGCAGAAAGAATATACCAGCATTCCGTTTTTCCACGGTTTCCCTGACCTTCCAATTTTACAGCCCACTCATCATCGGGATGAACCTGAATTGAAAGAGATTCATTTGCCTGAATAACCTTTACTAAAAGTGGATAGTCTCCTCCACAAAGCTCCTTAAATTCTGGCTGACATCCATTAGGATGTGTAGAAGCAATCCAAAGTTCATATCCCCAAATTTTATCTGATTTTATTGCCTGTAGTTTTTGCATTTTCCATTACCTTTATTAATCATTTATTACTGTTTCTAAAGCAAGCAGCATCATGTCTTTAAAAGAGAGTTGACGTTCTTCTGCAGTTGTTTCCTCACCTGTAACAAAATTGTTGCTTACAGTTAAAATTGCAAGAGCCTTTCTATTAAACTCAGCCGCTAAAGTATATAATTCAGCCGCTTCCATTTCAATACCAATAATTCCAAATTTCTTCCAAAGTTTCCAGGCATCATCCTTATCATAAAAACGGTCTCCTGAAAAACATGGGCCCACTGTTGTTTTAATACCTAATTCCTTTGCCTTATTATAAGCAGTGTAAAGTAATTCAAAGGATGGAACCGGGGCATAATGATTAAGGCCAAAGCGATTTGTTTGTAAACTTGAATCTGTAGAAGCTCCATTTGCAAGAATAACACTTCTACAAGGAACATCTTCACTTACAGCTCCAGCGGTTCCAATCCTTACAGCCTTCTGAACATCATAAAATTGAAAAAGTTCCTGAACATAAATAGAAAGAGATGGCTGTCCCATTCCAGTTCCTTGTACAGAAACCTTTTTCCCTTTATATGTACCAGTAAAACCGTACATACCTCTAACTTCATTATAGCATTTAGCATCTTCCAGAAAATTTTCTGCAATAAACTTCGCTCTTAACGGATCCCCAGGAAGAAGAACCGCATCTGCAATAGCTCCCATAGGAGCATTAATATGTGTACTCATAATTATAGTATAAAATGAAAAGCAAGGATTTTACAATAATAAAATTATTTTATCAAAAAATGTTTTGCATCTGTTTCAACATCAA
The DNA here is from genome assembly GCA_018385315.1 of Treponema sp. Lineage (GTDB taxonomy): Bacteria > Spirochaetota > Spirochaetia > Treponematales > Treponemataceae > Treponema_D. The sequence continues at coordinate 2,667 of JAHAZJ010000140.1, forward strand.
ATGCAAAACTAATTTTAATTCCTTTAGGTTTATTTTCCATAATATGAAAATCGGCATTAATCTGATTTGCTCTATATTCCATTGAAGAAACACCTAATCCTTTTTTTATATTGTCAGTAACAACAAAGCCTTTTCCATTATCACAAATTTCTACACATACCCTTTTATCTTTAAAACTAAGGTTCACTTCTACCTTAGAAGCATTTGCATGCTTTTGAATATTATGCAAAGCTTCCTGAATAATTCGGAAGGTATTTAATTTTTGTGTATTTGAAAAAAGAACATTTTCTGGAATCTGCCAGTTATAATCACATTTAATTTCTGTTTGCAAAACAAAAGAATTACACAAATTCGAAATACTATCATTTAATCCAAGGCTTTCCAATTCAACAGGATATGAATTATGAGCATATTGTCTTGTGCGCTGCAATGTATCATTAATCAAATCAGCTAATTCAACAATCTGATTTTTATCAATGCCATTTTCCATTCTAGAATAGCTCCGGCACAACATTGAAATTCCAGCCAGACGTTGGCAAATGTCATCATGCAAATCCAGACTAAAACGTTGCCGCTCCATTTCACTAATTCTAAGAACTTCAGCTTCTACTTTCATTCTTTCATTATTTGCTTCAAGAAGCTCCCTTGTACGCTTAGAAACCTCCTGCTCCAAAAATTCAGCTCGTTTTATCTCCTGCTCAAAGTTTTTAATTCTAACCATAGCCTGGCTGATGTAAATACAAATTGAACAAAGAAAGGGCAATCGTTGGGAATCACCTTCATATATTACACCCCCTAGCAACTGATTTCCAAGATTTGTAAATTTTACAATTTTGTTTTTCAGATTAAAAAGATTTTTTTCTCTTAGTGATTCCATGAACCTATTAAGAGGGAGAGATTTTTCATCATACAAATTCTGTTGAAACACACCATTTGCCCGAACATAAATCGGATGAATTAACACATTATTAACATCCTCAAGCTGATCATCTCCAATTTCATTTACAAAGCCATAAACATAGAAATTTTCAACTTCCAGCTGCTTTAAATAATTATCTAAGATATGACGTAAGGTTTCTTCGTTTTGACAGAAAATCAGTTCCTGACCCATATAACTCAAAATTCTAAGCAACTGCTCTGACTCCATGTAATTTGACTGAATTTCTTCTACCTGCTTAGTATTTATTGTTATAGAATGATGATCTGTTTTACAGCCACAGGAATTTCTAATAACAACATTTGATTCAATATAGGATTCCATTTCAACAGATTCATTATCAATCACCTTTTTTAGAATATCTACAGCTTTTACTCCAGATTCATTCAAAGGCTGATGAACAGTTGTTAAGGCTGGCACCATATACTTACTCTGAGGAATATCATCAAACCCCGTTACAGCACAATGTAATGAATTCTGAGATGCAATTCTAAAAAATTTAAGAACACCAATTGCCATATTATCATTTGCACAAACAACTGCATCAGGAAGCTTTTTATTTTCTGAATAATAATCTTCCATGGCTTGTGTTCCATAAATTTCAGAGAAATCACCATGCTTAATTCTATACTTTATTTGGGGAAACCAGTTTTTATATACTTGAAGTGTTTTTTCAAAAATATATTTTCTTTCTTCAGAATGGTTATGATATTCATAACCACCTATAAAAAGAAAATCCTGATAATTATGAACGCGAACAAGATGTTCAATTAACAATTTCATAGAAGAATCAGTTTGAATTAACAAAGAGGGAATTCCATCTATTTTTAATCCAAGGGAAATAACATCTATTCCAGGCCACAATTTGTCTATTTGACTTTTATCTTTCAGTTTATAACCGTCTGTAAGAGATGAAGAAACAAGTATAATGCCCTCAATTCCAAAAAAAGAATTTGCAGGAAACTTTGCTGCAAAACTTTCTTTAGAAAATTGGATTCCTTCCAGCTGAAAACAAACTAATTCAATACCCAATTCATCGCATTGTTTTTTTACACCGTTATATACAGAAATTTGATACTCTTCATTAAGAACATTTAAAACTAATCCAATTCGCATAAAAATATTATACTATTCTTTTGAAATATGTGGTAATATAAGTTTATGGAAAATACAGTATTTATTATCGATGATCATCCTCTGTTTAGCCGTGGATTGGCTCAATTAATTGAAACCCAAAAATCAATAAAAGTTATTGGAACAGCAAAAGACAGAAGCGAAGCCCTTGAATTTATTTCACAAAATTCTCCAGATTTAGCAATTGTTGATTTGAATTTGGGACAGGAAGACGGACTTGAATTAATTAAAGATATTCTTTCATTTAAACCACAAACAAAAATTCTTGTTCTTTCTATGCATGATGAAAGATTTTACGCAGAACGAGCATTAAATTCAGGTGCAAAAGGCTATATTATGAAAGAAGAAGCTGAAACACAGGTTATAAATGCTATTCAAACAGTATTATCTGGAGACATTTATTTAAGTGCTGCTGAAAAACAAAGATTAGATCATTTAACCACAGGAGATACTTCTTCTCAGTCTAATTTCGATTCCATTTCTGCATTATCCGATCGTCAATTCCAAATTTTCAGTCTTATTGGTAAAGGACTAGGTACTGTAGAAATTGCAGGAAAGTTAAATTTAAGTATTAAAACAATTGATACTCACAAAGAAAATATTAAATCTAAACTTCACTGCTCTTCATCTGCAGAATTAAGACAAATGGCAATTGAATGGACTAATCGTAGCAAATAAAGATTATTTTATATTTCTGCCATATAACTGTGAAAGAAATTTTAACTCCTGGGCATAAGAATCTTTTAATTCTTTGCCATTAAATCTCCATGTCCAGTTACAGCCTGTAGTTGCAGGCTGATTCATTCTACCAGAATTATCTGTGCCCAGAATATCTTGTAAAGGAACAATTGCAAAAACAGCTGTAGAAGCGAGGGCTGCCTTTATCATATTTTTCCTAAGTTGTCCATTTTTTATCATACTTTCTACTTTTTCAGCAGACAGAGCTTTTCCTTCAATGTACTGAGCAACTAACAAAGACTGCTCTTCATTACAATTTTCAAGCCAGCCTTGCAATGTATCATTATCATGAGTACCTGTATACATAACACAATTAGAAGTATCAAACATATGGGGTTGGAAATAATTTGTCATTCCATGTTCACGAACTTCATCGGGACTAAAAGCAAATTGCAAAACCTTCATACCAGGAAAATTACAATCATCTCTTAATTTTTTTACTTCATCAGTAATAACGCCCAAATCTTCTGCAATAACAGGTATATCCCCAAGCTTTTTCTTAATAGCTTTAAACAAATCAATTCCAGGTCCTTTAACCCATTTTCCATTAATAGCAGTTTCTTCCCCAGCAGGAACTGACCAATAAGCTTCAAAACCTCTAAAATGATCTATGCGTAAAACATCTGTTAATTCATATATACGTTTAATTCTATTAATCCACCACTGATATTTTTCAGCCTTCATAGCATCCCAATCATATAAAGGATTTCCCCAAAGCTGACCAGTAGCACAAAAATAATCAGGAGGAACACCTGCCACACAATTTGGACGACCATTTTCATCTAATTGGAATAGTTTTTGATTTGACCAAACATCTGCACTATCAGGAGCAACGAAAATAGGAATATCACCAATTAAGCTAATGCCTTTTTCATTTGCATATTTTTTAAGACCATTCCACTGATAATCGAAAAAGAACTGAATAATCTTTATGTTTTCAATTTCGTTTTTATGATTTTTTTCCCATTCTTTTATAGCAGACTCATCACACTTTGCAAGAGCAGGCTCCCAATAAGTATGCCACATAGAAGATGCAGGTTTTTCAGTTTCAGCCTTTTTATCGTAAAATTGTTTAATGCTCATAAATGCGGCAAATTTATCTAACCAGGAAGATTTTTCTTTGCAGAAAATTTTATACATTTTTAGATCTTCTTCTGAAGCATTATTCAAGAAAAATTCGGCACATTCATTAAGAACAGGCATCTTCCACCATACAACGGCACCAAAATCCACATTTCCATCTTTTTTAATATAATCAGGAGTTTTTAATACTGATGAAGATGCCCAGTTTTTTTCTACAAGACTTTCTAAATCAATTAAAAGAGGATTTCCTGCATATGTTGAAAAAGAAGCATAAGGAGAATCCCCATATCCTGTTGGTCCTAAAGGAAGCACCTGCCATAAAGTTTGATTTCCCAAAACTAACCAATCAATAAATTTATAGGCTTCTTTTCCTATTGTTCCTATTCCATATTTTCCAGGTAATGATGTAGGATGAAGTAATACTCCGCTTTTTCTTTCAAATTTCATAAAAAAACCTCAAAATTGCTTGTACTTATGAAATTAATTTTATCACACATATACAAATTTTTCTATTACGATGTATAATTGCTATATGACAATTTATTTTGCATCTCAGGAACCAGAAATCTGTCATATTTTCTCAAAAGAATTTCCAGAACACAGCTGCTTCATTTTTACAAGTTTTGCTTCCCTAATGGATATGATAAAAAAACTTTCAATTATGCCAGATTTGCTTGTACTGGACTATCTTCTTTATAATCATGATATTTTTGATATTTTTAAGGAAATGAACAAAAAATCCGTTTACATTCCACTTATTTTTTACAACGATCCTACATTAATTTTACCAAAGCGCTCTCTTCACTGGAAACACATAATCGAATATCAGAAACCAGACTTTTACGATTTTACCATTACTGAAGAATATGAAAAAATCTTTTCAAAAATTGAAGAAATGGTTGAATCACCGGAATTATCTCCTTATATACCTTTAATGCAACCTCATAAAAAACTGCCAAAAGAAATAATTAATTCTGACTATTATAAAAAAATGTTAACCACACAAGAGGAAGATAAACTAATTTTTTTAAAAAATAACCTGTCAGAAAACCAATTCTTTCTATTCAATTTATTTTATGAAAATCTAGATAATTTTCTTTCCTTAGATACAATCATAAAGAAATACAAAGCTGATAATAGGGAGATGACGGAAAATTCATTAAAAGTTGTAATATCAAGATTAAGAAAAAAACTGCGAACACTGGAAATATCAGGTTTTTATATTGAAAGCCATAAAAACAATTATTGTCTTTTTGAAAAGTAAATATATAAAAAAAGCTGCCTTTATAAAAGACAGCTTTTTTTATACTAACCTAAAACCTTAGCTATTCTTTCCAATACCTTTTTACGATCAAGAGGTTTTACAATATAACTCTTTGCACCAAGCATTAAAGATTTTTTTACAAGTTCTTCTTTTCCAAGAGCACTTACCATTACAACTTTTGCATTTTTATCAAAAGCCATAATCTGTTCAAGAGCTGTAATACCGTCCATTTTTGGCATTGTAATATCCATAGTTACTAAATCAACATGTGGACAAAGCTCTTTGTATTTCTCAACGCCTTCTGCACCATCAATTGCAGTTGCAACTACATCGTAACCTTCGCTAGCAAGAATCTGACCTAACTGCTTAGCAACGAACATAGAATCATCTACTACTAAAACCTTGAATGATGTACCGTCAGTTTTTAATCCCTCAGGTGGACGCTCATTGATTGTTGGATAATCCTGTATTGTTTTCATTTTTTACTCCTATTTATTAAGTACGTTCTCTTATAGCTACGTTTACTTCAATTTTACCACAATGAGAAATAAGTGGAACAATAAGGGCTTCTACATTTTCTGTAGTACCACCTAAGGCCGCAATTTCCATTTTCTGACCAACAAACAAAGTTGGAGGTGTAAGATCAAATTTGAAACCTAATTCATGCAATTTTGTTACTGCCTGAGCTGTAATAAGATTTGCCAATTCACTAATAGTAGCTTTAGCCAAATCATCAAAAGCAGGTAATGTTTCACCATTCATTGCAGAAGCAATATTCAAGGCTGTTTCCATTGTCATATCAAACAAAACACGACCTTCAACATCACCAGCAAGACCAACAAGTGCAGCAACACCCATAACAGGCATAGCAGTTGATTTTAGGTACAAATCACCTCGTTTTACTTCCGCTCCTCCTAAAACTTCCTGAAGAACACGGAATGAAGTTTCTACAAACGGGTTAATATATTCTACTCGCATGTTTTTCCCCTTTTTTACAAATTTCTAGATATACTCTAAAAAGTTGATTTAATCTTTAGTATATGCTGTAATGGCGCCAAAAGTTTTTTCGCCAAAACCATATTTTGCAGGAAGAACTTCATTATCTCCTACAATAATAATTCCATTTCCTTTAATTTTTTCCTGGAAATCAGTAATAATAGCATCTTGTGCACTTTCGTCACACAATGATAATACATCTCTTGCAAAAATAAGGTCAACCATTGGAAGAACATTAGTATTTTTACAATCATGATATTCAAACATTATGCTTTCTTTGATTTCTGGGCTAAATGTATATTCACCATTAGCTTTCTGTGTAAGATAAGGAGCATACCACTGATTTGCCAATTCAGCAGGAACTGAAAGCAAAGCCGCATTAGAAACACAGAGCAAATCTACATCCTGTGCATAAATCTTAATAATTGCATGAGGATATTTTTCCTTAAGGATACAAGCTAAAGAATAAGTTTCCATTCCTTTTCCACAGCCAGGATTCCATACAACAATTGTTTTAGCAGCATTTTCAGGTAACAAAGCTTTAACAGATTCAGCATATTCTTTTGTCCACCATTTATCACTACAGGTTGACCAGAATGGTTTTAAATATGCATCTGCATCATCAGCACTCTGCAACTGAGTTGAACCGCCATTCTTTTCTTTTTCCCAATCAGAATATCTAAATTCAATCCAAGATTTATTTACTTCTGTAACAAAAAATTTCTTAAATTGAGCCAAAGTTTCAGAAATAAATTTAATATCTATTTCAGCTTTTGGTGGCTCTTTTTCAACAACCGGTTGCTGTACTGTAGCCGACTGAACAGGTTTTACTTCCCCCTCAAGTTTTTTTTGCATTTGAAGTTTAGCTGTATTTTCCTGATAATATGTATTAATATCCTCAGCTTCTTCTGTCTTATCTTTTACAGCAAAAATTCTAAGTACATCAAGAAGTACATATAATCTGTTATTATTTTCAACTACACCACTAATATATTTAATATTAATATCACCAAATAAAGGATGTGGTGGCTGAATAGTACTTTTCTGTACACCAATAACTTTATCAATTTTATCTACTACAAGACCAAAAATCTGATCATCAATAGAAAGAATCAAAAGATTTTGTAATTTACTTTCATCCTGTGGCTGAACTGGAATATTAAAGAAAATTCTTAAATCCAAAATTGGAATAATTTCACCACGAAGATTGTATACACCAAGAACAAAAGGTGCAGTATTAGGCACATAAGTAAAACGACCAGCCTTGGCAATTTCTTTTACATGCATAATATCAATACCGTAATCTTTACCAGCAAGATCAAATGTTACCATTTTGAAGTCAATAAAGGATGCGGCTTCTTTTCTTTCATTAATCTGTTCCGCAGTAAGTGCAGCGGCATTATTTAAATTCTCTGAACTCATAAGCTTCCCCTCTTACTCCGCAACAAATTCCTGCTGCTGTGCAATAATTTCTTGTCTAACACCAAGCTCCAGCAACTGACTTACATCAATAATCAATGAAACAGAACCATCACCAAGAATAGAAGCACCGGCAATTCCAGGAGATTCTGTAAACTTGTCTTTCAAAGGCTTAATTACAACATCTTCCTCGCCAATAAGTGTATCAACCATAACACCAATTTTCTTTTCCTGTGTACCTACAATTACAATGTAACATTCTTTTACATCTTCTGGCTCTGGAATATTAAACAATCTTGAAAGTCTAAGAATACTAATAACTTCATTACGAACATTAAGTATTTCATAGTTATCAATATGCTGAATTTCATCAATATTAATACACTGGCTTTCAATAACGTTTGCAATTGGAATTGAGTAAATTTCTTTTCCAACTCTAATAAGAAGTCCCTGAATAATAGCAAGAGTTAAAGGTAATTTAATTGTAAATGTTGTTCCCTGTCCCTTTACAGAAGAAACAGAAATTGTACCTTTAAGATTAGTAATCATTGTTTTAACTACATCAAGACCTACACCACGTCCAGAAATGTTTGAAATCTTATCTGCAGTAGAAAAACCTGGCTGCATAATAAGCTGATATGCATCTTGATCTGTGATGTTTTTATCTGGATGGATAAGACCTTTTTGAATAGCCTTAGCCTTAACTTTTTCTACATCAATTCCGGCACCATCATCTTTAATTTCAATAACAATCTGGTTACCTTCGTTAGATGCTTTAAGCAATACAGTTCCAGTTTCGTCTTTTCCTGCCTTTGCACGAACATCTGGCATTTCAATACCGTGGTCAACAGAGTTACGAACACAGTGCATAATTGGATCCAGAAGATCTTCAACAACAGATTTATCAAGTTCTGTGTCTTCACCTTCAATTACAAGGTTAATTTTTTTATTCAAATCACGCTGCAAGTCTCGAACAACACGAGGGAAACGACTGAAAATCTGATTGATAGGAACCATTCGGATTTTCATTACACCTTCCTGAAGTTCACTGGAAATTGTACCAAGCTGCTGTGTATAAGAACGGAATTTTGCTGTAATTCCTTTTGTATCTGAATCATATGCTTCAAAAATTGAATTTAATGAACCATATTCTTCCTGAATTGATTTCTTAATATCATTAAGATTTGCACCCTCATTAAGACGGCTTGCATATTCTGGAATACTGTCGAATAAAGAATGGAGTCTTTCTTTGTACTGAGATTCAATAGATTGCAACGTTGCCAGCTGATTTGCAGACTGAATTGCCAGCTGGTTGAAGGAAGCTTTAACGATAACTGCTTCAGACACCAGGTTCAAAAGGTTATCAATTCGTTTAGAATCAACTCGCAATACGGAACCTTGCTGAGCATGAGCTGCTGGTTCTTTCTTAACCTCTGTTTTTTCTGCAACAGCCTTTGCAACAGCTTCTTCATTACTTACAGCAGCAGAAGCTGCAACAGGAGATGATTCAACAACCTGTTCTTTTACATCAGGAGTTGCAGCAGCAACTGGAGTTTCAGTTTTTGGTTCTTCCTCTGTAGAATCAAAATTATCTTCTGTAATAAGATGGGCATCTGTAATTAAAGTAACATCACTTAAGAAGGATGCATCTTCAATTTCAGCTCCTTCAAAAGAAGATGCAACATAGTAATAAACATTTTCGTAGAATTGATCTTCATATAAAGCATCAAAATCTGGAACAGTTTTTAATACGTTACCAACTGATTTTAATGTAGCAAAAACCTGAATTCCACCAACAGTATTCATAGGATTTGATTCATCAAATTTAACAGCCACACACCAAAGCTTCTGATTTGCTTCACAAGCAGTCTTTAATTCCATGTATTCAGATTCTGATAAAGGTGGAATAGACATACCTTTTGCGGCAGGTGCTTCAACTGGAGTTTCAACAACAGGAACCGGAGCCTTAGCAACTGAAATAACAGGTGCTTTTTTAGCTGGTTTTTCACCTTTTTGTGGAATATACCCATGAAGTTTTTCTACAATGGAATCAATATTTTCAGAGTACTGTTCACCATTTTGGCGAGCTTCAAGCATTGCTTTAATAACATCAATAGAAGTAAGAAGTAAATCTACTACATTTTCATCTACAGAAAGTCTATCAGAACGAATTTCATCTAAAACATCTTCAACTGTATGAGTAAAGTGTGATAATTCATTCATCTCAACAGTGGCAGAACCACCTTTAAGAGTGTGGGCAGCACGGAAAATTTCATCAATAGCTTCATGATTAGTTGGATCATTCTCTATAGCAAGAACGTTACTTTCCAACTGTTCTACCTGCTGTTCAGCTTCTGCGAAAAAATCTTTTAAGAGTTCCTCATTATTTGGGTCAAGATAATCACTCATAACATATATTATATACTGAATATGAGAGTTTTCAAGAGAAAACAGGTATTTTTTTTACTTTCATAGGCAAAACAAGTTTTTATAAAGTTTTACAACTATTTTACCGATAATAAATTTGTATAATTTTAAATAGATTACATGTAAATTAGCCTTAAAGAGAGGAAATATATGAGTAATAGAAAAACTTTTTTAGCAGTTGCAGTACTAACTTTATTAGCAATTCCAGCAAATTTATGCGCATCTTCTTTTTTTACTGCAAATGCAGGTGGAAGATTAAATTATTCTTCTGTTCCAGATTCGGAAACTTATGATCCTACACTCTCTATGGAAGCCTTTATCGAAAGTCAATTCAATTTTTCTGAAACTTTATGGAGTCATTTAAACTTTTCTTTTAAAACTCATGATTTTCTTCAGAATAAATTATTCAGCACAACTGCAGCAGATTTTAGAATTGATGAAATTTCATTAATTTCCAATGCAAAAATTGAAAATTCAACAAATTATATTGGAATATATATGGGAAGCTTTGATCCTGTTGGCTCAGATTTCTTTTTTCAAAGATACTTTGGACAACAACCAATTGCTTCAAAACTTACAGAAAGCTGGCTTGGAAAAGCAAGTTCTATTCTTTATCCTCATTTTGGAATTGGTGTAAGTGATGTTCTTAAATTCAATGCAAAACCAATGGCTATTGGTATATATGCTTATTTCAACAACGAAGATGACAAATTCTATGTTTTCAATACAGATTTAAGATATGCCTGTGTATACAGATATTTTTCATTTGATATTGCCGGAGGATTAGGTATTCCTCTTTCTGATAAATACAACGGAAGTGATGCCATTGTTGTAGTAGATACACTTTACTGGCATGCCGGAGCTACAATGCTTATTGGAAACAACTACACTCAGGGGCTTTTCATTCAAGGAGGATTATTCAATGCATCCTTTACAAAAAAAGACAATAGTATTTTAGCTTCACCAAATGATTTTTACATTTTGATTGAACCACGCTTCAGAATTAAAAATACACATTTGAATTTTACAGTTTACAGCTTACCAGAACAGACTGCGGAACAGTTGTTATTCATAAAAGACACATTAGGATTAAACGTTAATATTTATAATGACACACTTTCCTGGGGAACTAAAAAGGTTTGTGTAGGAACAAACTTTGCTTTATCATTCCCTACTCGCACTTTTATGGACGTAACTGCAATTCCAGAAGACCTTATGACAATGAAATTTAACGGATTTGTAACACCATATTTTTCAACAACACTTCTTTCTGGACAGCTTCATGGACAAGTTACAATTGAAGTTATGGACTTCTTTAGAAATAACTGGCAGAACGCATTTAGTGTTGATTTAGGATTTAGAACATCCTTATAAAAATATTTTTTTGTTATAACATATTTCCTTCATAATTAATATTTAATTTATATTGCCTTATGAAGGAAAAAATATTAAATTTTGATTTATGGCCCATAGTAATATTGATGAGTTAACTGAAGAATTTACAACACAAGATGCCTTAGAAATTTCAGGATTACCAGCATCTATTTCAAGTTTACCAAAAACATCAGACGATTTTTATAAAATGGCCTTTCAGTTTCAGCAGATTATGATGATTTATGAAAGTGCTGTAAAACAAATAGAAACAAAGCTTGATATTTTAAACAAAGAAAGCAAAGTCAGTAGAAAAAGAAATCCTATTGAAACTGTAAAATCCAGAATTAAATCTCCAGACAGCATTGCAAAAAAATTAGAAAAAAAACATAAACCTGTGACCTTTGAATCTATGATGCAAAATCTGAATGATATTGCAGGTGTGCGTGTAATATGTCCATATATTTCTGATATTTATACAGTTAGAGACATGCTTCTTAAACAGCCAGACATTACCCTTTTAGACCAGCATGATTATATTGATGAACCTAAGCAAAGTGGATACAGAAGTCTTCACCTTGTAATTTCAATTCCTGTTTATCTTTCAAAAACAGAACACAAAGTAAAAGTTGAAATTCAACTTAGAACTATAGCAATGGACTTTTGGGCAAGTCTTGAACATGAACTACGGTATAAAAACACAGCAAAAGTTCCAGACAGTGTTAGAAGAGAATTGTTCCGTGTTGCAGAAACAATTGCTATGACAGACAGAGAAATGGAAGAAATAGCCTTGGAATTACAGGCATTAGAATAATCTTAACCGATTTTTTCTATTTTAATGTTCCATTTGCACGCATAAAATTGAAAACCGAATCATCACCAATAAAATGACCTGTTCCTGCAAAAATAAAAGTTGTGCCACCTTCATTTAAATAATTATCAATTGTAACAGCCCAATCCTTATTTCTTTCTACAAGAAGAACATCATAATAACCTTTAAATCCTTCATATTCATTAATTTCAGTTTCAATTTCTTTGAAATAAGCTTCTTCCATTACCTTTTCATCAAAAGAAAGATAGGCTTCATATAGATTCAAGAAATTTTCAACAGTCTCTTCTGGATTTTCTATGGCTTCAAAAGAACCTTTTAAAGCCACAAGCTGAAAATCAAAATCACCATAAGAGAGACAGTCTATTTGACGTTCAACAGAATCTAAACCTTCCATATTAATGCCACGGTCATTTGAGCGAGCAATAAAAAATGAATCGTAGGCATCAACAAAATCCATATTAGTTTCTGATAAGGTAAAACTTGAAATAACCTGATTCAATACCCAAGGTTTATATAAAAACATATATGGAGTCTGAGCACCAAGATACTCATAAGTAAGAGCAACTTCTTCTTCTGTCAAAAATTGATCAAGATGAGATTCAGAATCAAGCATATCAGAAGCCATTTTTGAAATTAAAACTGACTGAAGTTCTTCCCATCCTTGTGTACTTATTTCACCACAAACAATATCCGCATTGTCATAGGCATCTAAAACAAACTGTGGCAATGGATACAATCTGTCATCTCCAGCATGAAAAGTTCCAAGAATATAAACCTTTGATTCATTTCCGTTTTTATCGGTTCCTGTCATTTCCCAAAACATTGCACCATCTTTTTTTTCAACAATTGCTTTATCTCTTGCAAAGCAATTATATAGAAGAACAAGAAAAAAAACGAAACCAAACATAATCTTTTTTGAATTATTAGCCATACAAATACTCTTTTATATATTGTTAGAATTATTTTTATAGAAAGAACAGTTACAACGTCCACCTTTCTTTACTTTATACAAAGCTTCATCAGCCTGAGTTTCAAGAACATCATCATATCCGCAATCGGAGAAAGCAACTCCAACACTAAGCGAAACAGAAGGAAGTCCATCCTGAATATTTTGCAAAATATTATTGATTGATGCAATTTTTTTATGAATAACAGATACTGGTGAATCACCAAATTTAGTCATAATAACAGCAAACTCATCTCCACCAATGCGGGCAACATAATCTGTATTTCTAAACTGATCTAAAAGCAAATGACCAATCTTTTTTAAAACTTCATCACCTACTCCATGTCCATAAGTATCATTAATATTTTTAAATAAATCTATATCAATAAGTAAATATGCAATGGCTTCCTGTGAACCCCTAAAAACATTTTTAATCTGATCCAAAGCAGCACGATTAATGAGTCCTGTAAGAAAATCATGTTCTGCCTTATGTCTAAGAACAGAAGCTTTAATTTCATTTTTTTCAATAAGAGAATTATAGGTTCTGGCAATATAACGAACTTCGCAAGAACCTATATTTTTCATTCTTTCACCCTTTTCAATACTCTTAATATGTTTTGAGATTGGGCGCAAAACTGCAAAAAGAATAAGAAAATAGAAGACTACGCAAATAAAAACAAGAACCCCAATACTAATTGTAGTATGAATAAATTGTTTTGCGATAATAGAATTTTGAACATTTTGATTATTAATGGAAGAATTAATAAGAGAATTTAAAGCTGTAGAAGAATATTTTAAAGTACGTTCTTTAGAAGAGAGATATACACTATCATAAAGCATTTCTCTTCCTTTCTGAATTTTTTGCTGATTTGATAAAGCTTTATCTTCTTCAGTAAGTGTTACATATGAAAACTTATCCTGTGGAATTACTGGAGGATTCCCTAAGCCTTCTACAATAAGCTTTTGACTATATATTTCAATTTCTCTTAAATATTCTGATTCCCGCAATGCCATTTTTAAACAGACATCTGGTTCATCCCCAATATGTGTAAATTCAAGAATTTCCAAAGCAGACTGACGTCTTCGGACAACATTATATTCTTCATAATAATTATTGAGAGAATCTATATCAAAATTCATTGCAAAAAGACGCATCTGATTTGTAAGATATTGCTCTGCATCTCTAAAATCATTTATTGCTTTATCGCATTCTGTATAATCGTTCATTTCTGAAATTATTTTGCCATATTCATGATTAACAGAAATAGTGTTCCAAAAAACAAAAAAACAGAAACAACAAACCAAAACAATGAAAATCCAATTGATTTTCTTAATTTCCACACCTTTTGATTTAAACTTTTTTAATAAAGACATACCCACCTTCAATTTTTTTATATTCTTATATTTTATACATATACGTTATATCATTCAATAATGAACCTGGCTTTTGCTAGTAAAATTAAAATTTTCTGTGTCAATTCAAAAGATTCCGGCCATAATGTTTCAAGATTATCTTTTGCAGTATGAAGATATTCCCACGTGCGCACCCTACACCCCTGGCTTGCACTCTCTACTTCCACAGAAGGCAACAAAGAAATTGCAACAGCAGGAATTCCATTAACTAAAAAACTAATATTATCACTATAATCAGAAGAAACCTTAAACCATTTTCCATTATTTGCCTGGGAGAGAAGTTTTTCGGCTTTCTTTTCCAGCTGTTCATATTGTTTTAAAAACTGTGGAGAAACATTTTTTGGGAACTTTATCTTAGAAATAACAGGAATATCACCTCGTCCCATACAATCAAACACGAAAATATCATCATTTACAATGTTCAAATTTTTAAATAATTGGGCTAAATCATAGGCACCTTGCTGATTAACACCTTCTTCTCCCCGTTCCTCCCCGTCTGTAAAAATCAACCGGATATTGTGGCACTCAAATGAATCATATAATTTACAAGCCCATTCCAACATGGAAAACACTGCGGCAGAATTATCATTAGCACCAGGGGAGCCGGAAACCCTATCATAATGAGCAATTACAGTTTTTATTTTATAAATTGGATTATATTGTCTGAGAGGAAATTTAACATAAATATGATTATTTCCGTTCATTGAAATAACAGGAGCCTCTATTCCCCGCTTTTTTAACCAGGAAACAATAAACTGCTGACGATTACAAGCGGCTGAAATAAACTCTTCAAACTCTCCAGGAATAATGTACATAAAATTAAGATAACATTTTTTTTAATAAATAAGCAATTGTTCAAATTAGGAATTAGGAAGTAGGAAGTAGGAATTAGGAAGTATGAAGTATGAGTTAGGAGTTAGGAAGGAGGAAGGAGGAATTAGGAAGTATGAAGGATGAAGGATGAAGGATGAAGGATGTATTTTTTTTTGGGGGGTTCCATCTTTTATTTTTGTGTGTAATATAGTAATATCATTAAAAAAATATTTAAGATTTGGAGTGTGAATTATGTCTACACCATTAGAAAATTATTTAGCATCATGCAACGGAAAACCAACTGCTGCAATGTGTGCTTATGTTGCAAACCTTCAGCAGGTAGCCGCTGTTGGTCCAGATATTGCTGCTTCAATTGTAAACGAAATTGAAAATCAGCGCAGTCATCTTAAATTAGTTGCTTCTGAAAACTATTGTTCTTTGAACACACAGGCAGCTATGGGAAACCTTCTTACAGATAAATATGCAGAAGGATATCCTGAACATCGCTATTATGGTGGATGTGTAAATATTGATGCTGTAGAAAATGTTGCCGCTCGTGAAGCAGAAGCTCTTTTTGGTGCAGACTATGCTTATGTTCAGCCACACTCTGGTGCAGATACAAACTTAGTTGCTTACTGGGCAATTCTTTCTGCTAAAGTTGAAACACCAACCTTAGAAGAACTTGGCGTAAAATCATTAAATGATCTTACAGATGAACAGTTTGCACAGCTTCGTGTAAAATTCGGAAATCAGAAGCTTATGGGTCTTGACTACTCTTGTGGTGGTCACCTTACACACGGATACAAAATGAACGTTTCTGCCCGCATGTTTGAAAGTCATCCATACGGAGTAGATAAAGAAACAGGTCTTTTGGACTACGATGCAATTGAAAAACAAGCTATGGAAGTAAAACCATTAATCCTTCTTACAGGATATTCTGCTTACCCTCGCAAAATAAACTTCAAACGCTTCCGGGAAATTGCAGACAAATGTGGAGCAGTTTTAATGGTAGATATGGCACACTTTGCAGGTCTTGTTGCTGGTAAAGTATTCACTGGCGATTACGATCCAGTAAAATGGGCAGATATCGTAACAACAACTACACATAAAACACTCCGCGGTCCTCGTGGTGCTATGATTCTTTGTAAAAAAGAATATGCTGACTATGTAAACAAAGGTTGTCCAATGGTACTTGGTGGTCCTCTTGGTCACATTATGGCAGCAAAAGCAATTGCCTTCAAAGAAGCACGTACTCCAGCTTACCAGGCTTGGGCTCAGCAGGTTGTAAAAAATGCGGCAGCTTTGGCAGAAGGATGTAAAGCTCACGGTATTCCTCTCCAGACAGGGGGTACAGATAATCACCTTATGCTTTGTGATGTAACAGTTTACGGACTTACAGGAAAACAGGCAGAAGCAGCATTGTTCGCTTGTGGTGTTACAGCAAACGCAAACGCACTTCCATATGACAAAAACGGTGCCTGGTGGACATCTGGTATTCGTATTGGTACTCCAGGTCTTACAACTCTTGGCATGAATGAAACAGATATGAAAGAAGTTGCAGACATTATCGACTTTGTTCTTAAAGGAACAAAACCTGGTCTTACAAAAGAAGGAAAACCAGCAAAAGGTAAAATTGACCTGGATCCAAAAGTTCAGGAAGAAGCAAAAGCTCGCGTAAACAAATTATTAGCAGCTCACGTTCTCTACCCAGAATTGGATTTGGACTTCTTGAAAAAAGAATTTGTTAAATAAACTTGTTAGTTTATTTAATCAACTAATATATAAATTTCTGGACAAAAAATTTGTCTGCAATTCTGATTTAATATAATTAACTTTATTTTTTACTTAAATTATGATAAACTTTTCATATGATTCAGAAAAAGAAAGTTCGTTTATCAGATATTGCAGACAAATTAAATATTAGTATAGTTACTGTTTCGAAAGCACTTGCTGATAAAGAAGGTGTAGGAGACGAATTACGACAGCAGATTAAAGAGTTATCTGCCGAAATGGGATACAAAGTAAAAAAAAGCTCTCTCCACCCTTCAAATGCAGAAACTGGAAACATAGGAATTATCATTCCAAACGGTTACTTCCTTGCTGAAAGCTCTTATTATTGGTTCTTATTCAATCATCTTACAAAAGCACTTTTAAAAAGAAACTTTTACACAATTCTAGAATTGATTAGTCCGGAAGATGAAGCAAATCTTAGACTCCCTCACCTTTTACAAGACAACAAAGTTGATGGAGTAATTATGCTTGGGGAAACAAGTACTGCTTATATCGAAAATATTGAAAAATATACTAAAAATTTTGTCCTTTTAGATTTTTATACAAATAACACAAACCTTGATAGTGTATGCGATGATAACTTTTTCTGCACATACATCCTTACAAACAAAATTCTTTCAATGGGTCATACAAATATTGCATTTGTAGGCAACTTTAAATCCACAACTTCAATCAAAGACAGATTCATGGGCTTTCAAAAAGCAATGCTGGAACACAACCTGCCCTGTGATGTAAATTCTATCATTCCAGATCGTGAAGATGGAGATACAATTATAAAAATTAAACTGCCAGAGGATTTGCATGGTATAACCTGCTTTGTTTGTAACTGTGATGAAACAGCTGCAGCATTAATGGCACGCCTTACAGAAAGAGGTTTACGCATTCCAGAAGATGTTTCTGTAACAGGTTTTGATGATTTTTATTTCTTTAATAAAAGTTCAATTCCATTAACAACAGTTTACATCAATCCAGAAGATACGGCTGATATTGCTTCCGATTTAATTGTTAAAAAAGTAACTGGGCAGCCCTATATAAAAGGCCGCCATGTTGTTACAGGAACTGTTGTAATTCGTGATTCATTAAAAAAATTGAATTAGACTATAATTATAGTTTAATTTGATTTTATAAAATCAATAATAGCCTGGGCTCCAATTTCATGGGTTCTTGGACCTGGATGACCTCTACTTCCTTTATCTTTTTCTGTTTTTTCAACATCGCTCATAGAAGGCAGTTCCATTGAAAAAACAAAGTCATCCTTATTTTCTGCTTTATAATCCTTTATTGCCTTAGAAACAACCCCTGGAATTTTATCAAGAGAAATCATTCCCCAAACCCATAAAATTTTTGCAGCAGGATTTTTAGAGCGAATAACCTTTAAAAAAGCTTTTACATCATCATAAACAACATTAATATCTTGGCCAGAAGCAGAAACAGAAACACCAGTATTATCATTTGTTCCAAGATTTACAACAACCCAGTCGCTACCTTTATTAAAATCATACTCATCTGTAGTTTTAAAAGACTTTTGAAAATCGCTGTTTAACAGAGAACACACTTTTGTATAATGAGGTGGAATTTTACTATTAATATTTCCATCCCAACCCCAGCTTATGCCCCATCCACATTGACTGATAACAGACCAGTCTGCATTCATTTCTTTTGCAACCTGCATAGCATATGTTTTACTAGCACAGAACCATTGAGTAATCCAGTCCATTTCATCACTATTACCAGCAAGCCCTTCTCCACTAGTAATGCTGTCTCCAACAAATTCCATTTTCATAGAACGAGATTTTAATTGCAAAAAAGTTCCAGCATCATCAAGTCCAACTGCATTAATAAACAAAACATGATGATTATCTCCACTCATGGCCTGAGTATCTTTTATGATGGAAATAAGATTTTCCTTTTCTGGATTCAGGTTTCGTGCTATACAAATCCATTGTTCTTCTTTTGGTGCCATAAAACGATTTGTCTCATATCCATTTATTTCTACAGCAATCCATGATTCATAAGTGTCGTAATCACTGCTAATATTAATCCACACCTCTTTTGCGTGAACATTAATCTCTAAAGCACTTGCCCCCCAAAACAAAGCAAGGGAATCTTTATAAAAAGAAGTGCGACCTAAAATACGTTTATTATTAATTTCATTTATTTTGTATGATTTCATTTTTTCATAATAGCATACTTGAGAAAAAAGTGAATATGTTATTTAAAATTTTTCGCTCCCGCAGATTACGCAGATCTCGCAGAACATTTTTACTTCAAAATTACCTAAATTTTTACTTAAATTTACTTAATTTTCTTGACAAATAAATAAACCAGAAGTAATCTATAATTAAGGGTTGTGAACTAGCCCTAATGCTTTATTTTATATATTGAGGTAAATAGTATGTCAAAAATTATCAGCGGTGGTAATTTACCAAACATTCCTTGGCAGGAAAAACCAGCAGACTGTTGGCTTCCTATCTGGCGTTATTCAGCAAATCCAGTTATTGGACGTAATCCATTTCCTGGTATGGGACGCATTTACAACTCTGCAGTAATTCCATGGCAGGGAAAATTTAAAGGGGTTTTCAGATCAGAGGACACATCTGCAAGACCATTCCTTTACATAGGAGACTCAGAAGATGGTATTCACTGGGATTTCCAGAAAGAAAAAATCCATATGCACGATCCAGATGGAACTCCCCACGATCCTTTCTATGCATATGACCCTCGCTGTGTAAAAATTGATGACACATACTATATTCTCTGGTGCGGTGATTTTGACGGAGCTTCTATTGGAGTAGCTACCACTAAAGACTTTGTTGATTTCACTCGCCTGGAGAATCCTTTCCTTCCATTCAACAGAAATGCAGTTTTGTTCCCTAAAAAAATCGACAACAAATTTGTAATGCTCTCTCGTCCATCAGATTCAGGACACACACCATTTGGTGATATTCTTCTTTCACAATCACCTGATATGAAATATTGGGGAGAACATCGTCTTGTTATGCAGAAAGGTGGCAAAGGATGGTGGCAGGGAGTAAAAATTGGATGCGGTCCAGCTCCTATTGAAATTGAATACACTACTCCAGAAGGAAAAACAGAACAGGGCTGGCTTATGTTCTATCATGGTGTGGCAACAACTTGTAATGGATTTGTATATTCATTTTCTGCAGCAATTCTTGATCACGACCAGCCTTCAATTGTTAAATACCGCTGTGGTGATTATATGCTTACACCAGAACAGCCATATGAAACAACAGGCTTTGTAGACAACGTTTGTTTCCCAGTTGCAGCTTTAACTGATGAAAAAGATGGTAAAATTGCAATTTACTATGGATGTGCAGATACAGTTGTAGGACTTTGTTTTACTACAGTTGATGAATGTGTTAAGTTTATTTTAGCCCATGATGAAAAAAACTATTGGGATACAGATATTGGTAGATTCTAATAAATTTCCCGCAGATTACGCGGAAGACGCAGATTAGCGCAGATTTAGTTTTAGGGTTTTATGCATTTAAAAACCTTCACCTAAAACTCTGTCTGCGTGCATCAGCGATTATCTGCGTTTTCTGCGGGAGTTAATTTTACTGTTTTACGTGCTTCTTTAATTCTGCATAGAATTCTGGCAGCTGCTTTTCTAAAACAACAGGGCGGCCGTTTCCATCAATAAAACAATGGGTACTAGTTCCAGTAAAAACAACTTGGCCATTGCAAGTCATTGTATACCAGATTGTAAATTTAAGTGATGATAATTTTTCAATTCCAACATCAATTGAAATCTTATCTGCAAAAGTTGTTGTTTTTTTGTAGTTACATTCAATAGAAACAACTGGAGAAGCAAATCCCAAAGCTTCAAGTTTTTCAAAACTAAAGCCAATTTTTTCAAGAAAATCTACCCGAGCTTCTTCCATAAAACGAACATAATTTGAATGATGAGTAATGCTCATTTTATCAGTTTCATAATAATTTACTTTGTGAACATATGGTTCCATAATGATCTCCTTGCAATATGACAAATTATATCATTTTGTCACAAAGTAATTCAAGGGTAGGTTTAAATTAAAGAAAAATAACAAATTACACACAGCGCAGTTACCTAAAATGGCTACCGCAGAAAAAAGCCTTCTCAAAACCGCTAGATATCGTCGCTAGACGCTAAGGGCGGCAAGGAATCTATTGTTTCCGCCCTTAGAGCCTTTTTGAGAA
>JAHAZJ010000147.1 GCA_018385315.1 Treponema sp.
GCGATGACCATACAAAAAATATTTCATTCCTTATGGATAAAAGTGGGCAGTGGAGTCTGGCTCCTGCCTATGACCTTTCTTTTGCTTATAATCCGAACGGGCTATGGACTTCGAGCCATCAGATGACAGTAAACGGAAAACGAAAGAACTTTACCGAACTTGATTTTGAAACCTGTGCAAAAATTGGAAATCTCACGTCGAGGGAAGTCAGGTCAGCAATGGAAGATGTCCGTGCAGGCATATCAAAATGGAAAACGCTTGCTAAGGATGCCGGGCTTTCAGAAAACAGAATCAATGAGATTTGGGAATTGATTGGAGAGGGAATGATATGAAAAAATGTTACAACGAATATTAAGGTAGTCTGCAAATGCACGCGGAGAATAATTATTTTCTGCTTGCAATGCCTTTTTCTTATTATCTAAGATACTAGTGCCTGTTTCTAATATTTTTCAATTATTGTAAGCATTTCGCTTTTTAGCTTATTGTATTTATATAAAAAGATATTCTCATTATTGGTAACTAGATATTCAACCGTTGTATTTAATGCTTCAGCGATTTTGACTGCCTCGCTAGCTCTGGGTTCGGTGTTTGCTTTTCGCATACTTGAAACTGTTGTTTCTGCTACTCCCATTTTAGAAGCAAGCCAGCGATATGTTGTATTTTGTTCTTTTATTAAAATTTCAACATTTTCCCAAAAGCTCATAATGATTATTATATAGTAGGAAAATCTTAAATTCCGTAGTTTTATTGTTGCAAAATACTACTACAAGTATTAAAATTAATTAATACTACGAAGATAAGTAGTAATTGATAAAAAAACTATTTAGGAGTTTGAGCAAAATGAAAAAGATGTCTTTAATTGCCGTTTTGGCATCATCAATCCTTGTATTATCTATGACTGGATGTGCAACAACAAAAGCAACTGTTGGAGTTGATACAAAATCAACTGAAACAAACATTATCGACTGGTCTAACCGAAACTTAGATGTTGAGGCAAAACCGGAATGGTTAAAAAAACTTGTCTGCGGTAATTCAGATGTTTTTAAAACAGAGTTTGGCGTAGAAAAATCTTCTATCGTAAAATATGGAATTGCAACTGCAAAAACACGAGATGCTTCTATAGCAGCAAGCCGCGTAAATTATAATGCAATGCGTGCAGAAGAATTAAAAACAAAAGTTGTTTCAGAAGCTGCATCAACATTAAATGATGAAGGTTATACAGAGGCAACTGCAAATGCGGCTACTCTTGCAAAAGTAGACTTGACAGGACATGAACTTGTAACCCAGTTCTGGCAGAAAGTTGAATATGCAGACAAAGAAACAGAAGAAAAAAAGACAGAGTATATTTGTTACAGTGTATATAAAATCTCAAAGGAAAATTGGCTCAATACTTTAAAAGGATATTTGACACAGATTATTCCGGCAATTCCAGATTCTAAAGCTCAGGTAAAAATGGCCAATACAATCCAGAGCCTTTATGATGATACAGCAAAAGAAGCTGAAAAATCAGAAGCAGATGCAAAGGCTGCCATTCAGGCTCAGGTAGATTTGGCACGTATAGAAGCAGAAAAGAAAATTGCAAAGGCACAGGCTTCTCAGCCAGTAGTTGTTCAGCAGTCAGCTCCACAGGCAAATGATTCCAGCTATAACTGGATGGATGCCCTTGAGCTTGCAGCAAATGTAATTTTCTAGAGATTTAATGAGGGGGAAAGCCTTCCCCCTGGCCTCAGCCCAAGGTCTTCGGTACACCCCCCTTCTCCTAAGGGGCAAGCCCCTTAAAATCCCCTTGCATATAAAATAGAGAAAATATCCATAAAGGAAAATGTCTTTATGAAAAAAAAGTTATCTTTATTATTTTTCTTAGCTATTGTTCAGTTTTTATTCGCTGCACCCTCATGGGTAACAGACCAAGGTCGCAGAAAGGTTTTTCCAGAGGCAGAATACATCTCTGCGTTAGGAAGTGCCTTTAATCAGGAATCTGCAAAAAATAAAGCTGCAGCAGGAATTTCTGAATATATAAAAACTGAAGTATCTTCTTCTACAAAATCGCGATATTCTGCAAGCGAAAAAGCGAGTAAAGTAACAGAAGAATCTGAACTGGAAGAAGAAGTTTCACTCATTTCAAATTCCGATCTTTATGCGCTTGAGTATACAGAAGTCTGGAAAGAAGAAGATTCTGGCCGTTTTTACTGTGTAGCTTTTATAGAAAAATCCAGTGCCTGGAAAATTGTAAATCAAAAGCTCCAGAAAATTAATATGGAAGTTTCTGGTCTTTTAGAAGGAGCAGAAGAAGACCGTTCGGGCTTTTGGAAAACTCTGCGTTATGGTCAGGCAGCAGCTTTTGAAAGAGACTTCTATTCTCTCTATGATTTTGCAAACCTTGTAAATAAATCGGGAGTTGTGAACTTTGTCTCTTGTGAACAAAATATTCAGACTGCCAAAAATGCCCTTTTACAAAACAAAGCCACAGAACGAGTTTTACTTACAATTCAGAATGATAAAAACGGTATGGTTTACAGGGCTCTTGCTTCCTATTTTGAAGCAAATGGTTTTACCGTTAGCAGTGAAAGGGGAAAGTACATCTGTAATGCACTTGTAACAGTAGAAGTACGGGATGATAAATCTTCTTTTGTAGCTTACCCTGGACTTACTCTTACAGTGACAGATGTCTTTGGCAGTCAGATTGCAAGTTACAATGCCACTGCCAAAAAAACAGTCGGATTTAATAAGGATTCAACAATAGAAAAATCTTACCGCACGCTGGAAAGTGCATGCGAGAAAATAAACTGGATAAATTAAACAGGAGAAAATATGAAAATCAAAAAAATAATTTCGAGCACACTTATTGCTCTTTTGGGAATGGCTCTTTTTGCAGCAGGCCTTAAGCCTAGTGAAGGTTACCTTAAATTGAAGTGGGGTACATCAACTGATGATGCAAAAAAAGCAGGTTATAATCTTTCAGAATTAAGTGCCAGTGATAAAGAGTTCTTAAAAAAGGATTTTTCCGATGGTGTTTCTGCATATTATGTAACATCAAAAGATAAAACACCAACTAGTCTGCAGTTTTATTATTATATGGGAAGACTTTTTCAGGTAATAGAAACATTGCCAGAAAGTCAGTCATCTCGTGATAAGCTTGAGAAACGATATGGAAAGTTTTCTGAAATTGGAGTTTTTGATCTTGGCGAGCAGTATGCCTGTGTAGAGCTTACAAAAGATGGTGAGGTTCAGGCTTATTGGTTAGCGATTGTAAAAGATTCAAATGGCGGTGTTATTACTTCTTTCTTTGACTGGAATATCTTTAAGAATGTAAGTAGTTTTGGAAAGAGTCTTACTGGTAATAATGGTAATGCAGGAAACTCTTTTGTTGGAAAACTTTCTGATTTAGCAGAAAAACTTGTTCAGGATGGAAGCGGTAAACCAACTTATGCCTTCCTTGCCCTTACAAGCGATGACGGTAACGCTCTTGTTGAAAATTATGTTACCGATGCATTAACAGAGGCTATGTTTAATACAGGTAAAATTAAAATCGTTGAACGCGCAAGTATTGAAAAGATTTTAAGCGAACAGCAGTTCCAGGACTCTGCTTTAGTAAATGAGAATACGGCCAGCGAAATTGGTAATCTTACAGGCGCAAATTATGTATGTTACGGAACAGTAAAAGACTTAGGAACCCAAGTTACACTTAATGTAAAGGTTGTTGAAGTAAGCACTGCAGAACTTTGTTCTATGGGCCGCGAGACTGTCGCAAAAGATGAGTATTTGAGCGGAGTAGGTTTTGAAGCAAGAAAGACTGGTGGAATCGCAAAGAAGGGTAACACAGCAGCAAATGCCAAGACTGTAAAGCATGTGGAGAATAATTTGTGGACTGTTCAAAAGTTTAGAAATGATTTTGATGGATATACACAATACACATTTATGTTAAAAGGACCAAATTATGATTATTTTGTAGTGGGGCTACGAAAATGTGATGTTGAATTAAATTCTTCTACACGAGTTGGAATTCGTTGGTATGAAGATCCTAAATTAAAGTATGGAAAAGCTGGCTTAAATTATGAAATAAAAACTTCTGATGGAAAAATTGTTCAAATGAAAGATAATGCTTCACCAGATGCAAAGAGAAATTGGAATTATTCGGAATCTGAATATATTGATACTAGCTATAGATTAAATGATTCAATGAAGTGGTTATTTGATATTTTCTTAAATAATGATGTTGTAAGTGTTAGGGCTTATGAACGAGTTGTAAAATTTCAAACTGCTGGTTTACAAGAAAAAATTGAAGAAGCAGGGCTTTCTGTTGACGAGTTTTATAAAGCAATGAGTAATAGTGAATTTTAATAAAAGGTTTTTATATTAGGGGATGACCAATAAGTTTACTTCCTAGTGTCATTCCGAACTTGTTTCGGAATCTATAGGCCTAGATATAGTGTAGATGCTGAAACAAGTTCAGCATGACGATACTTTTTGGACAGCCCCTAAATTTAATTAGCAATATAAACTGCGCTATTTAGTCAACACAAAATTTTTACAGGTTTAAGGTGTAAAAATTTATGCAGCCTTATTTCTTTCCAGTTCATTGTACTGGAAGCATTTATACATTTCATCAGGTACGTTGTA
>JAHAZJ010000151.1 GCA_018385315.1 Treponema sp.
GGTTATTACAATGGCTCTGTAAAAATCCGCTGGTCGGAAGTTGAAAATGCAACATCATATCGTATTGAACGAGCAGAAATGCCTAAAAATTCAACTGAATTACCAGAGGAAGGAGATTTCGCTGTAATCACAGAATACGTTTATGACACAACTTACAACGATATTATCCTTTCTAATCCTACTGCCACAAGTGATGCTTATACTAAACAATATTACTATCGCATTTCTGCAGAAAATATTTCTCGGGGATTGGAATCAAGTGAATATACAGATATTTCAAATCCTGCAACTTGTGCTGTGGGCTGGCTTTTTACTCCACCAGCAAATGTAGATGCATCTAAAGGCGAATCATCAACAGAAATTAAAATCACATGGGACAAAGTACCTGGAGCTACTCAATATAAAATCTATCGCGGTGAGGCTGCAGATTACTTAACCGAATATGATACAATTAGAGGAAGCCAGAATTATTATATCAACACTATTGATGAAAAATATAAAGGAAAAGAATTATTCTACCAGGTAAGTGCAGTTCATAACATTGGTTCAACTTCTGCAAAATCATCAACAGTTTTAGGATACACTTTGGCAAATGCACAGTTATTGCCACCTTCAAATCTTGAAGTTACAAACGGATTAGGTGAAGAAACTACATCCATTAAATTAACATGGATTCCAGTTTCTCAAGACGCTGATCCTAATGTAAAAACAACCTACACTGTTTATAGAACTTCAAACGTAGATTCATCTTATAGAACTATTGCAAAAAATCTTCCTTATACAACAAATTCTATAACTGATGAAAACAACCTTAAACCTGGTGTTATTTACTATTATTATATTCAAACTGTAAAAACAAAAGATGATACAAACGAAAAAAGTGCTTTTACTAAAAAAGGTCCTTTTGGTTTCTTACTAAGTGCCCCTTCTATTGTTGAAGCCGGTGATGTTCTGAATTCAGAGGGAAATATTTCGGACCAATATATTAATGTTTGCTGGAATGATGCACTTGGGGCTAGTGGAGCAGAAGAAGGCTATGATTTTGGTCTAACATTCAAATATAATATTTATTATAGTGACACAATGGATGGAGAATTTGTAAAAATTACAGACTCTCCTCTTGAAGGTCTTACAAAAAATGCAGATGGACTTTACGAATACAAGGTTCCTAAGAAAGGCTTCTACAAAGTTTCTACTGTTAATTCTAACGGAACAGAATCAGCTCTTTCTGCTACTATTGCACCTTTACCTGATGCCCCAAAAAATGTTATAGCCTCAAAAACAGAAGGTGGTTCATTAGTAACTGATTACATATTTGAATCAACAGGTGAACACTGGAATAACAATAACGTTTATCCAGTAAGAATTACATGGCAGGCTCCAGATTCAAATCCTCAACCTGTAGGATATAATATTTATCGCTCAACAAAGCCAGATTCTTCATTCCGTAAGCTTAATGATGAATTAATTACCGGTTTTGAATACATAGATTTAAACGAAACTGCCAGAGCTGGAACTTATTACTATTACAAGGTTGTTTCCGTAAATATTCTTGGACAGGGAAAACGTAGTAACGATCCAACTAATGACACAGAAAACAAATGTCGTGGTTACGGTGCAATTACTCAAGACCAATGGTTCCGTGAGTATAATCCTACAGTTATGCGTTCACAAAGCAAGCTTTCGTTAATGCATAAACCAAATGACATGGATAAACTTGGTTCAGAAACTATTACTGGTGATATAAAAGGTTCCTTAAGTTACAAAGCTGAGGTTAAAGGATTTGGAGCCGAAATCACAATGCGTTATGAAAATTATTGTGATTTCTGGGCTGGCGGGGATGAAGCAAATGGTCCATATTATCTTATTACTGGTAATACTGATACAACTTCAAACATGAGTGCAAACGGAAATATGCACGGTATTGTTCAAGTTACAGGTATGTATCCTGGAAAAGCTGACTATGGAAAGCTTGAAATTAAAGGTGGTGCTGCTGGTGGCGGTGGATATCTTGTTGAAACAAAGGATTTGAACGGAAACGTTATTCTTCCAGAAAAGCTGGTAAACTGGCTAGTTGGTGAAGAAAACAGAAAATAAGGATGGAATTAATATGAAAAATAAAATAATTTTTGCAACATTACTTTTTACAATTGGCTTGTTATTTACATCTTGTTACACACCTTCTCCACTCTATGGAACATGGCAAGATAATGCTGGTGGTACACTTAAATTTTTTAACGATGGAGAATTTAGTGGCTCATTAAAAGGTGAAGAAGATAATATGATTTCATACTCAGGAAGCTATTCTGTTATTGATAATATAATTGTTTTTCTTTTCAAAGAACCTGAAACTTATTCCATTAATGCAGAATGGGATATAAGGGGTGCCATGTTATATATCACATGGACAGATGCAGAAAACAACACTAAAAATCTTACGTTAGCTCATACAGCACGTTAGGAGAAAACAGATGAAAAAATTTCTTTGCTCATTAATTCTTCTATTATCAATTTCCTCAATAACTTTTGCTGCAAAAAACGATTCTGCAAATAAAGATTCATCAAAAGCAGAAGAACCTGCAAAAGAAAAAAAGGAAATAAAGCCCCTCTGGTTCAATCTTTCTTTTAATGAGGGAGTTTCTTTTGCCCAAATTACACGAATTGAAACTATGGAAACTCGTTCCAACTTTGTTCGCGAAAATTTTTTAATTGGTGCTTTTGTAAATTGCAAAACTGACAATTTATGGTTTCTTGATTTAGAATTGCAGCTTTCTGCCTACTACCCTTTTAAAACAACCTTTAATGGGATGCAGCAGTTTCCTAAAAACCCAATTAACTATGCTTTTGATTTATTTTTTGGAGCCGTTTATAGTTTTGATGATTTCAAATATATTCTAATCGACACATCTCTTGGCTTACATTACATGTACCAGTTAACCGATGAATATCACATGAACTATGTTGGATTAGGTTTTCAAGGAACTCTGGAATTCCCAATTTCAAAAAGATGGACCATTGTAAATAATTATTTTATTTCATATGACAATGCAAATCTTGGCTCCAATAAAAAAGTTCAACTTTTTGATGCCTCCTATCAGTACCACATTGAATTGGGAATAAGATACAGTAAAAGAGTACAAAATCAGTATACCTATATAAAATAGATAGATTTAATATGAAATATTTTCTGCCATATTTCACATTGTACAACCCTTCTTAAATCACTATAATTAACTCATTATGGCAAAGATTCAAATGAAAAATGCTATCGCAGAGCTCGATGGCGACGAAATGACACGTGTTTTATGGCAGGTAATTAAAGATGAACTTCTTTTACCTTTTATCGATTTGAAAACAGAATACTATGACTTGGGCTTAAAAGCTCGTGATGATTCTGATGACAAAATTACTTATGAAGCCGCTGCTGCTATTAAAAGACTTGGTGTTGGTGTAAAATGTGCCACAATCACTTCTAATGCAGCCCGCATGAAGGAATACAACCTTAAACAGTTAACTCCTTCTCCAAACGCTATTCTTCGTGGGGAATTAGATGGTACAATTTTCCGTGCTCCTATTTTTGTTAAAAATATTGCCTGCAACGTAAAATCCTGGGAAAAACCAATTGTTCTTGGACGTCATGGTTATGGTGATGTTTATAAAAACTGTGAAATTAAAACTCCATGTGCTGGAACTGCTGAATTAGTATTTACTGGTGAAGATGGAAAAGAAATCCGTAAAACAATTCAGGTAATGAAAGGTCCTGGAATTATTCAGGGTATTCACAACCTTGATAAATCAATTGAAAGCTTTGCACACTGTTGTTTTAAATATGCTCTTGATCAGAAAATCAGTGTATGGCTTGGTACAAAAGATACAATTTCTAAAACATATGATGGTAATTTCAAAGAAATTTTCCAGCGTGTTTTTGAAGCAGATTATAAAGCTAAATTCCATGAACTTGGTCTTGAATACTTCTATACTTTAATTGATGACGCAGTAGCTCGTGTTATGAAATCTAAAGGTGGTTATCTTTGGGCTTGTAAAAACTACGACGGTGATGTTATGTCAGATATGATTGCTTCTGCCTGTGGTTCACTTGCTATGATGACATCTGTACTTGTTTCACCAAACGGCGAATTTGAATATGAAGCAAGTCATGGTACAGTACAGCGTCACTACTACCGCTATCTTAAGGGGGAAAAAACTTCTACAAACCCTGTTGCTACAATTTTTGCATGGACTGGTGCTCTGGCAAAACGTGGTGAATTAGACGGCACTGCAGACTTAGTTGATTTTGCTAAAAAACTTGAAAAATCAACTTTAAGCACAATAGAAGAAGGATACATGACAGGCGATTTAGCAGCCCTCTCTAATCCTCCTGCAAAACAGATTCTAAACTCTTGGGAATTCATTGCAGCAATCCGCGAAAGATTGGAAAAACTTTTATAACATTTAATATTTAAAATATTAAAACTCCCGCAGATTACGCTGAAAATCGCTGATTTACGCAGATTATTTTGATTTAATCTGCGTAATTATGCGCAATCTGCGGGAACTTTTTTTAGAAAAGTGTTGCAATAAGTGATGCATACATTTCTGCAATCTTAAATCTCTTCATTTCAAGTTTTGCAGAAAGTTCACGACCTACTTTAAAACTTTCAGAAAGAAGGGCAATTTTAAAAATCTTTTCACAAGTTCTAAATCCTTTTTTCAAAGAAATTGTATCATTCACAATTTTTTCAATCAATTTCTTTATCTGAGGATTATTAACTAAAGCTTCGTATGTATCATAAATAATATTATTATTCTTTGCCCATTTTTCAATTGCTTCCTTACATGGAACAATTAAAGAAGCAAGATATTTCTGATCCTGACCAAGTACAATTGCACTTTCAATAAATTCACTGGCACACAATGCATTTTCAATTCCAACAGGTTCAATATTTTCACCATCAAGCAAAACAATAGTATCTTTTGCACGACCTGTAATTTTTAAGAATCCATCAAATGTAACAAGCCCTACATCACCAGTATTAAGCCAACCATCTTTATCAATTACCTTTTCTGTAAGATCAGGTCTCTTGTAATACCCTTTCATTACGTGTGGGCCTCTAATTAAAATTAAGCCTCTCTGACCTTCCGCTAAAGGTTCTGTTCCTGCTACCTGACCATCTTCTTCCTTTACAATTTTCATTTCAATTGTAGGGAAAACAGTTCCTACACAACCAGTCTGTGGACGACGATAATTTCTAAATGCAATAGCAGGAGCAGTTTCTGTTAATCCATAACCTTCTACCATTTTAAGATTGATTGCTCTAAAAAAATCATCAGTTTCTTTCTGTAATGCTCCACCACCTGATACGGCAAATACAAAGCGCTTTCCAAATTTAGCACGAATCTTTCTGTATACAAGGAAATCACCTAAGCCACGTAAAGGCCACAATAAAATGAATGGAATCAAACCGTGGAAAAATCTTGCAACTTTATTAATCTTTCTTTCTCTTGTAATGTTACCAGTTACTTCATCCCTATAGTTCGCATAAGCTTTTCCAACCTTCATAAAGAATTTATAAAGCTTATAAGTAACACCACCCTTTTTCTGCATTGTTTTTTCAACACCTGTAGCAAGTGCTTCCCACAAACGTGGAACACCTGGCATCAATCTTGGCTGAATTTCTTTCATATCTGCAAGCAAAACTCTGGCATTTGGTTTTGAATAAGCAATACCATTTTTCAAAAGAATTGCAACATACATAGCAAGACGTTCAAAACTGTGCCAAATTGGAAGAATTGAAAGGAACCATTCTCCATCTTTGCCAGGCATATAATTGTGTACTACAGAAAGCTGTGACATGAAATTTCTGTGAGTAAGCATAACACCTTTTGGAGTTCCTGTTGTACCTGAGGTAAAAATCATAGTACAAACATCATCAGCTTCGATAGTCTGAAGAGCTGCTTCATAATCAGCTTTTGTTTTTTCCCAATCAGCTTTAGCAATTTCTATTCCCTTTGCCATCAACTGATTAAAATTAAAAACTTCAAGTCCAAAAGCTTTTACAGCTGCAATCTGAGTTTCATCTAAAGTTTCAAAACTTACAACCTTTTTAAGATTTGGCACTTCTTTCATTTCACAAGTTACTTTTTCAATCTGGGCATAATTTTCAAAAAAGGCTACTTCACAATCTGCAAAATCAATAATAAATCTGATTTCATTTCCCATAGAATCGCAGCCACGAGGCACATCAGCTCCACCCAAAGACTGAATTGCAAAGTCAGTAATGAGCCATTCTTTTCTGTTATCTGAAATAATAGCAACATTGCTGCCTTTTCCGATGCCTAAAGTTTTAAGTGCAGAAGTAAAACAAATGATTTTTTCATAAACTTCACTGTAGGTATATTTCTGAAAAACACCATTTTCATCTTTAGATGCCTGTGAATAAAGATTTCCGAATTCTTGGGCCCGTTTTTTGAAGAGCAATGGAATATTTTTTGGTAAAGTGTAATCAACTGTCATTTTTCTCATATAAACCTCACTTAAACTCTCATTATCTTGACATTATCACACTTTTTGTCATTTTGCAAGTATTTATTCATAAAAGTTGGGTTTTCCATACCTTTTTTGACAAATCTATAATTCAGAATTAAAATTATTTATATGGAAAGAAAAGTTAAAAAATATATGTTTGTATCTTTGGTTTTGGCATTCCTTGTCATTGTGCTCACTCTTTTTATGACCCTATTTAAGTTAAACAAAGTTGCAAAAAATCAAGAACAAGTTCCTTTAAAATCTGAACAATTAATTCTTGGATTCTCTCAAATCGGTTCTGAAAGTGCCTGGCGAACCAGAAATACAACATCTATTTTTGAAGCTGCTGCTGAAAACAATATTCAGATTCTTTTTGATGATGCTCAGCAGAAACAGGAAAATCAGCTAAAAGCAATCCGCTCTTTCATTGTTTATCAGGTTGATGTTATTGCCTTTGTACCAATTGTAGAAACTGGTTGGGATAATGTTCTCCAGGAAGCAAAAGATGCTGGTATTCCAGTTATAATTGTAGACCGTCAAATTGCCTCTGATCCTTCTTTATATGCAGGTTTTCTTGGTGAAGATGGATTCAAGGAAGGGAAAGCTGCAGGGGAATTTCTTCTTAATAAAATCAAAAATTTTCATGAAAAAAAATGGAATGTTCTGGAGCTTTCAGGAACCGCAAATTCCTCTGTAGTTATTTCAAGAGCTGAAGGTTTTAGAAGTGTTATTGCTCAAAATCCCAATATTTCAATTATCCATTCAGAAGATGGTGATTTCCTTCGTTCAAGAGGTAAAGAAATTATGGATCGTATTCTAAAAGAGAATAAAGGTCTGTCGTATAATAATAAACCTATTGATATTATTTATTCTCATAACGATTCTATGACCCTTGGGCTTTTAGACAGTTTTGCAGAAAATAATATAGATTCTAAAAAAACAATCATCATTTCCATAGATGCGGAACAAAAATCCATTGATGCCCTTATTGAGGGTAAACTCAATTGTGTTGTGGAATGTAATCCAAATTTGGGACCAACCTTAATGACTCTTGTAAAAGCAATTGCAGAAGGAAAATCTATACCACGAATCACTTATATGCAGGAAACTGTATTTACGGAAAATGATGACTTTTCCACTTACGAGCCAAGAGGATACTAATTACCAATGAATACTGCAAAAAAGAGTTTGAGAAAAATATTGCTCCTGGTTTTTATATTCATTATTGGGGTTATGGTTATTCCTACAATTTATGCAACCGTAGTACTTCAAATTCATACAACCCAATATGATAACATTATTTCAAATGTAAGCCAGGCAAATGAAATAAGTCAGATTGCTAAAAATGATATTCCAAATGAATTATGGGAAATTGTTTGTGGAAAAAAAGACTTTATGCATAGTGAACAGTATTACCAGATTAATACAATTTATACTGGCATTGATGAAATGCTTAGTCGCACAAAAAGTTCAAATTCAAAGGCCCAGCTGGAAGTAGCTAACCGAACCTGTCTTACACTTTCTAAAAATATTACAAAACTTGAAACTCAAATAGAAGCCGGTGCCAGTGTTACACAAAACGAAATACTTTTGGATGAAATCCGAACCATCACTTCCCTGTTTTCTGATGTAATGCAGAATTATATTATCACAGAAATTGAAAATGCTAACATTGCAACAAACGCCATAAAACGTTCAAGTATCACATTAACAATTCTACAACTCATACTCATTGCCCTTACACTGGTTGTTTCTATTTTAGCTTCCCTTTCAGTTTCAAAATCCTTTGTACAACCATTATCAGATATGCAAAAACTTTCAGATGATATTGCTCAGGGAAATCTTTCTGCCCGCACATCAATTCCAGAAGTAAAAGAACTGGTTCCTTTTGCAGTAAACATGAACAAAATGGCAGAACAAATTGAACTGCTAATTCAAAAAAATACGGAAGAACAAAAAAATTTCCAAAAAGCGGAAATGAAGGCACTTCAGGCACAAATCACTCCTCACTTTCTTTACAATACTTTTGATACAATCATCTGGCTTGCAGAAGAAGAGGATACTGAACGAGTTGTAAAGATTACAAAAGCATTTTCTGAATTCCTTCGAATCAGTTTAAGCAAAGGCCATGAATGGATTACCATTGGACAAGAATTGGACCACATTCGAAATTACCTTACAATTCAAAAAATTCGTTATGCAGATATTTTGAATTATGATATTATAACAGATGAATCGTTAAATGAAGTAAGAATCATTAAGCTTGTTTTGCAGCCTCTCATTGAAAATGCAATTTATCACGGCATTAAAAATAAAAGAGGTCGCGGCCATATTGAAGTTCGCATTGAACCTTTACAAACTGATGAAGATTTTTTGCGCATTGTTGTTAAAGATGACGGCGCAGGTTTTACTCCAGAAAGATTGGAACAGGTAAATAAAGAATTAAATACAGCCACAGAAGATTCTGAAAAACTAAGCACAGTATATGGTTTATTTAATGTTCATAAAAAATTAAAATTGTATTACGGCGACAAAACAGAAGGATTAAAAATCATTTCCCAACAAAACAAGGGAACTGAAATTTCATTTATAATTCCATGCATGGGAGAACAATATGTATAGTGTATTTTTAGTTGATGATGAACCAATTGTTCTTGAAGGAATTCGCAGCAAAATAGAATGGGAAAGCAAAGGATTTACATTTGCAGGGGAAGCAACAGATGGTGAAATTGCACTTTCCATGATTCAGGAAATTAAACCAGATATTCTTATTACAGATATAAAAATGCCCTTCATGGATGGATTACAATTGGCAGCTGCCATAAAAAAAACACAGCCATGGATTAAAATCATCATTCTTTCTGGCCACGATGAATTTGACTATGCAAAAAGAGCCATTTCTATTGGCATTGAAGATTATCTTTTAAAACCTTTTACAGCAGATGAAGTTTTAGACGCATTAAAAAAAGCTGCATCCCATCTTGAGCAGGAAAGAACTCAGGTTTCCGACATTAACAAAATGAAGGAAGAACTAAAATCTCGTGATAAATTGTTACAGAAGGAATTCCTTACAAATCTTGTAAAAGGCTCAGAATCTATGACAAACATCATGGAAAAATGCCAGGAATTAAATATCAATTTGATTTCACGTTATTATAAAGTGCTCATCAGTAATGTAACAAGCAAATCTGGAAATGAGCAGACCGTTCAAGAAGCTTGCTCCCGCTTAAATTCATATTCTTCTTCATGGGAACAGACTATCAGCTTTTTCCGCCATGCAAATCAGTTGATTATAATTCAAAAAGGGAATTCTCAAACAGATTTAGAAGAAAATATTTTCCGTGTTGCCGAAAATATTGAACACATTGTTTCCCAAAACGAGGACTGTACTGTAATCACCGCCATTGGTAAAACAGTGGAACATACAACTTCAATTTCTTCATCATACACAGATGCAAAAATGATTTTGGATGCAGGAAAGTTTGAAAATCAAAATAGAATTATTAGTGCCGATGACATTAAACTGGATAACAATGGTCTTCTGGATTTAAAAGAAAATGATCCTTTGGTTGACCGTCTAAAATATGCCAGCAAAGGTGATATTTCAGCTATTGTTACACAATCCATGGAATTAATAAAAAATAATCCTGGCCAGTTTAATGTATTCGCTTCTTACCTGCTTTTAGACTTAATTTTCGAAGTTTCTAAACTGATTGAAAGTCTTGGCGGAAATATCAAAGAAGTAAATCCGGATATTTTGCAGCATTCCTTTGTTGAAAAAGCCGTAGAAGATGAAGAAAACTTTGTTACAGTTCTTGAAGATGTATTAAACTTTGCTCTTGAATATAGAGATTCCAAAATTACTGGAAAATATGGTGATGTTATTCTAAAAGCAAAAAAATATATTGATGAAAACTATGCAGACCAGAACACTACCCTTACAACTGTAGCTGATGTAGTTTGCCTTAGTCCAAATCATTTTAGCACAATTTTTTCTCAAGAATGTAAAACCACTTTTATTGAATATCTAACAAATGTCCGAATTGAAAATGCAAAACGTCTAATCAAAAACACAGATATGAAAGTCTATGATATTGCATATGAATGTGGTTTTAGCGACCCTCATTATTTCAGTTACATTTTTAAAAAAAATACAGGAGTAACTCCTAGAGAATACAAACTTCAATAATTCAATAATTCAATAATTCAATAATCACAAGCCCATAAATAAAAAAGCCCTGAGAACTCCAGCTACTAAGTTCCCAGGGCTAAAAGTTTATTTTAAGGAGTTTAATCGTATAAAATCCATCTTAGGCAGCACTGCTTCCAAGCTTCTTCTTTCTAGCAGAAAGAATTACACTCTGAAGAAGAATAAAGAAACACAACATCAAACCTGTTGTAATTTTCTGCCACCATGGCTGTGTAAGACCAGATGCAATTACAATTGTATTGATTGTTTTAAGTGACATTACACCAAACAAAGTTCCAACTACATTTCCAACACCACCAGTAAGTAAAGTTCCACCAATGATAGAAGAAGCAATAGCTTCCATTTCAGCACCATCAGCATTACTTGCATTACCAGCACCTGTGTGAAGAAGATATACAAAACCTGCAATTCCAGCCAAAAGTCCACAAATCACATATGCATTAAATCTAGTGCGTTGTACATTAATACCAAGCATTAAAGCACTTTCACTGTTTCCACCAATTGCATAAAAGTTACGACCAGTACGTGTCCATTTCAAAACAGCCCACATAATAACAACTACAAGAATTGCTACTACAGCACCAATTTCAAGATAGGCATTTATGAAAGAGCCATTGCGAGTGTAATAACCAATGCCTGGAAGATTAATATATGCATCTTTTAATTTCAGGAAAGTTTCATTTGCTTTTACAGTAACAGGATTTACACTAACAATTGTTGTCATACCTTTTGCAAAGAACATACCTGCAAGTGTTACAATAAATGGCTGAATCTTAAGGTAACTTACAAAGAAGCCCTGAATTATACCAAATGCAAGACCAATTGCAAGAGCCACAATCAAAGCTCCAAATACGCTGCCACCTTTGTTTTCCAACATACATACAGTTGTCATTGTGATTAAAGCAATCTGACCACCAACAGAAATATCAATTCCGCCAGAAATCATAACCAGAGTCAAACCACAAGAAATGATAATCAGATAAGCATTATTATTGAAAATATTAAAGAACTGCTGAATGTTTAAGAATCCACCGCCCCATACAATCATGGCAAAAACATACATTGCAATAAAAGTAAAAATTGTAATTGTCAAAAGCAATGCTGTATTAGAAATTGGCTGCTTAAATTTTTTAGCAAAAAAGCTTTTAATTTTATTCAAAAAGTTCATATTATTTAGCCTCCACTTTTGCAGTTTTCACAGTTTTAGCAGTAATAGATTTGAATATTTTTCCAATCCACTGTTTTACTACAGGTGAACCAACTACTACGATAATGATGATTACAATAGCTTTGTAAGCTTTAATATCAGTAGAAGAAACTTTCATTGCATACAAAGTTGTTGTCAAAGCCTGGATAATGTAAGCACCAAGGATAGAGCCTGAAAGTTTAAACTTACCACCACCAAGGGAGTTACCGCCAATTGCAACTGCAAGAATAGCATCCATTTCAATATCAAGAAGGATTTTTTCGTGGTTAATAAGACCGATTCGACAAACATTCATAGAACCAGCCAAAGCTACACAAATACCAAGTACAACAAAAACAACCATCTTCATAAATACAGGATTAATACCATTCAGTTTAGAAGCTCTTTCATTAATACCAACAGACTGAATATAAAGGCCAAGTGTAGATTTCTTCAAAAGCAAATTAATAAGTACAACAAACAAAATTACAATTAAGATTGGACTTGGAATTGGGATTCCTGGAATAAATCCGCCTAAGTAACCTAAAAGTGTACTTTCAACATTTGGAGTAGCACCACCGTTAATCCAGTAAGCAATAGGACGACCAGCAGTGAACAATATTAAAGAAGCAATCATCGGCTGAATATTAAACTTCGCAATTAAAGTACCATTAAATAAACAGAAGAGAATTGCTACAACACAAGCAACAAGAACACCAGCAAGAATAAGTGGAACGGAAATATTTCCAGCACGAAGAATCTTTACAAATACAGAGCCTGCAATTGCGGCACAAGCACCAACCGAAATATCCTGACCTTTTGTTGCAGAAGTAACCAGTGTCATACCAATAGCAAGAATTACAAGCTCAGA
The DNA here is from genome assembly GCA_018385315.1 of Treponema sp. Classification (GTDB taxonomy): domain Bacteria; phylum Spirochaetota; class Spirochaetia; order Treponematales; family Treponemataceae; genus Treponema_D. The sequence continues at coordinate 12,794 of JAHAZJ010000151.1, forward strand.
AGCACCATTTAAGATACTTACAAGGTTACCAGTTAAAACTCTGTTTCCCAGGTTATTTGATTTAATTCCAATAGAAAAGAAACTTGGGTCTCTAATCAAATTGAAAATTACAAGAATAAGCAAAGCTACAATAGGAATAATCAATTGAGATGATGCTAATTTCTTGAGTTTTTCTGAAATAGTATTTTTTTCACTCATTTTAATTTTTTCCTCCAGCAATAGTTTTCATGATACAGTCTTGTGTAAGCTGTTCATCTTTTAATTCACCAACAATGTTTCGGTCTTTCATAACTACAAGTCGTGTACAAACATTGAGCATTTCCTGAATTTCAGATGAAATGAATGTTACAGAAACCCCTTCTTTTGAAAGTTTAAGTACCTGTTTCTGAATTTCAGTTTTTGTACCAACGTCAATACCACGAGTTGGTTCATCAAGAATTAAAAACTTAGGATGTGTAAGGAGCCAGCGTGCAAGAATAACCTTCTGCTGGTTACCACCCGAAAGTGATTTTATTGGAGTTTCCTGAGATGCAGTTTTAACCTGCAATAATTTAATATATTCATCAGCAATTTTTTCAGCTTCTGCTTTCTTAAATGGATGCCAGAAACCTTTTAATACCTGCTGAGCCAAAATTAAATTTTCCCGTACAGAAAGATCCTGAATAATTCCATCCCCTTTGCGGTCTTCTGGAAGATATCCAATTCCATTTTCCATAGCATCTTTTGGCTTATTGATTTTAACTTCTTTTCCGTTCATCTTTACCTTACCGCCTGTAACACGGTCAGCAGCAAATATTGCACGGACACTTTCAGAACGTCCAGAGCCAAGAAGACCTGTAAATCCGTTTACTTCACCTTTGTTAATAGCAAAGTCAAATGGTTTTACACCTTCAATACTAGACAAACCTTCAGCTTCATAAACCATTTCAACTTTTCCAGAATATTTACCACGTTCTTCACGAAGTCTGGAAATATCATCAATAGCTTTACCCAACATAGCAGAAACAAGCTCTACCTGTGGCATATCTTTTATTTCATATTCACCAACAAATTCACCATTACGAAGAACAGTGATTCTGTCACAAATCTCATATACCTGATCAAGGAAGTGTGTAATAAAGATGATACCAACACCCTGCGCTTTAAGGTCTCTCATCAATTTGAACAAGAGAGCTACTTCTCTTTCATCTAAAGAAGAAGTTGGTTCATCAAGAATAAGAACTTTACATTCCATATCAACAGCACGGGCAATAGCAACCATCTGCTGAACTGCAAGAGAACATGTTCCCAGCTGTTGTGCAGCTTTTGCAGGAATGTTTAATTTTTGTAAGATTTCATCGGCCTTTTTTTCCTGTTCACGCCAGTTAATAAAATGATATTTTCCACGACCAATGAACATATTTTCAGCAACAGTCAAATTTGGACAAAGAGTAATTTCCTGATATACAGTACTAATACCCAAATTCTGTGCATCCTGTGGAGATTTAATCGAAACTGGAGCATCTTTTCCTTCAATTCTAATTTCACCAGAATCTTTTTCATAAACACCAGTTAAACACTTTACGAGAGTTGATTTACCAGCCCCGTTTTCACCCATCAATGCATGTACTTCACCTTTTCTAAGAGTAAAATCTACATTCTGAAGAGCTTTTACCCCAGGGAACTCTTTGTAAATTCCACGCATGGTTAAAACAACATTATTTTCCATTTTCATTCCTATATTTGCAAAAAAAAGCGGTGCAAAACATGGATATCATATTTTACACCGCATCCATATGCTTAAGAGCGACGCCCTTAAACATCATTTTAGTTAGTCACCAAGACCGTAAGTATCGATGTCTGCCTGTGTAAGTTTTGTAGCATCAAAACCTTTTTCTTCAGAGATAACTTTCTTTGAAGGAACATTTCCAGTTTTGATCATTTCTTCAATAACAGCAGCCTGGAATGGTGAACACTGTCCATCATAGTTCCAGTTCTGAGCTAAGAGTTCACGGAGAGCCCATTTGTTACAGTCAAATCCCATAACGATTACATCTTTACCAACACCGTGTGTAATACCAGCTTCATCAAGAGCAGCTACAGCACCTTTAGCCATACCGTCGTTTTCAGCATATATAACATTGAATTTTTCACCAGAGTTGATTACAGATTCAACAATTTTCTTAGCTTCTGCTTCGTCCCATGTAGCTGTCTGCTGAACAACCTTTTTCATTGTTCCCGCAGCAAATTCTTTATCAAGAGCAGCTGTACGACCAATCTGAGCATCTGAACCCATAGCACCCTGGATATGGATTACATTGTATTCTTTCAAGTTCTGAGCTTTCAACCAAGCAACAGCAGTATCACCCTGGTTACCCATATCTGATACAACAGCAGCTTCATAAAGATCTTCAGAAACGTTAATCATACGGTCAAACAAGAATACTTTGATTCCTGCACGTTTTGCATTTTTAAGAACTGAGTCCCAACCATCTGTAGCAGCAGCAGAAAGAAGAATGTAATCTACACCTTCTGTAATGAACTGAGAAGCAGCATTAAGCTGTTCATCATTTTTCAAGCTATAGAATGTAGAAACTTTATATCCCTTTGCAGCAGAGAAAACAGTTTCCATATCTTTTACGTTAGCAGCACGATATCCTGATTCACTTGGTGGATTGTTAATAATACCAATCTTAATTTCACCAGATGATTTAGCAGAATCACCTTTTCTAGCACAACTTACGAACAAACTTGCTGCACACAATACAGCAGCAACAACAGTTACTAATTTTTTCATAAAATAACGTCCTCCTCTTAGACTTTTTATTACTTTCTGATTTTATAATAAAACCAACCAAGTCATTTTTGAATGAAGATTTTTTGGAATTGTATGTCAAATTTTTAGGAAGTTTTAAATAAAATTAAGATTTTATAAGGGATTTTTCTTAAAAAAGTACAATATTTTACGAAAAGTGGGAAATTTTAAGAGTGAAACCGCAGATGCACGCAGATAAACGCAGACGAACGGTTAAATTCCATAAAAAAAGCAGGCTCTTTCGAACCTGCCCATAATCTGCGTTCATCCGCGTTTATCTGCGGTTAAATCACATCTATTTATGACAAATCTTTGCCTGACATTCTTTATAAATAGCAGAAGTCTTAGCAACAACATCAGCAGGAATTTCCTTAATATTAGGATCTCCAGCCAAACCATTTTCTTTAAGCCAGTCACGAACAAACTGTTTATCATAGCTTGCAGGACTTCCACCAACTTCATATTTAGAAAGATCCCAGAAACGTGAACTGTCTGGAGTAAGAACTTCATCACCAAGAACTAAATCCCCATTTTCATCCAATCCGAATTCAAATTTAGTATCAGCAATAATAATTCCATTCTGATAAGCCCAATCATAACATTTCTTGTAAATTGCCAAGGCAGCTTTTTCAATTTTTGAACCCAGTTCTTCACCAAGATCATCTTTCATATACTGCAATGTAACATTAATATCGTGACCTTCTGCGGCCTTTGTAGATGGAGTTACAATTGGTTCAGCAAGTTTTTCAGCCTGCTGATATTCTTTATCAAATTTATGACCAAGGAATGGTTCACCTTTCTTGTAAGCTTCATACATAGAACCAAACATATAACCGCGAACAATTACTTCATAAGGAATCATCTTAAGTTTCTTAACAAGAATTGTACGTCCTTCAAATTCAGGTTTCTGGAATTCAGCTGGCATGTCTTTCAAATCAGTTGAAATCATGTGATTTTTTACAATGTCGCCAGTGTAGTCAAACCAGAAGTTAGCAAGAGCATTCAAAACCTTACCCTTGTCTGTAATCATAGTTGGCAAAATTACATCAAATGCCGAAATACGGTCAGTTGTAACAATTACCATGCGTCCATCTTCCAAGTCGTAAACTTCACGAACCTTTCCAGAAATAATTTTTTTCATATATTACTCCATTAAAAAAAATTCTAAAATATAAATTCTTAAATTAAAACGCCACCAAATTCTAAAGCATAGCGTTCACAAATAACATCATACTCTTTTTCATCATTTTTGTCACAAAAACCAGTGATATATAATAAAGAATAAGAGGGGGAAGCCCCCTGCACTCCAAAGTCCTCACTCACTGCGTTCGCTCCGGTCTTTTCCGTTACCCCCTGAGCGGGACACATTCCCGCAACGCCTTTGCACAAACTTAAAGCCCGATTCACAACTCCATCCACAGAATCTACAACTTGAATTTCTTTTCCACATACCTTCTGCATTTCTTCTTTTACATTCAAAAAGTGAGTGCAACCAAGAATAATAACATCACAATCCTTCTGTTTAAAAAAATCAACAGAAGGAACACAAGCCAATTCTCTTTCTTCCTGAGTTGCAGTAAAAGATTTATGTTCAATAAAAGAAATCAGTTCTCCGTCGCCTCGTAAAACCAGTTCACAGTCACTGGCAAAATGATTCTTCAAATCCAGATTATATGGATTTTCAATAGTAGCTTTTGTTGCAAGCAAACCAATCCTTCGTTTTTTGGAAACAGAAGCAGCCAGTTTAATAGCAGGAACCGTTCCAACAAAATGCTGGTCAGGAAAAACTTCCCGTAACACATCAAGAGTATTAACACTCATAGTATTACAGGCAATAACAATAACCTTTGGCTCAAAAGAATAAATAATTTTTTCAACAAGAGCCAGAACAAGTTTTACAATCTGTTCATGAGTTTTTTCGCCATAAGGAAAGTGCTCCGTATCTGCAACATAAACACAGGAAGCCGTTGGACACACCTTTTTCAGCTGAAGCATGTAAGGAATACCACCAGTCCCCGAATCCATGAAAACAAAATCAACCTTGCTCATAAATCAATCTCCAAACAAGGCACTAGTGGGATAAACAGATTCCACAGAAATCTCTTTCTTACATTTCCAACAAATCATGAAATAATAATACAACTTTTTAAAGATTTAGTACATTGCATTAACTTTCCACGCCTTTGTAGTAGAAAAAAAATCAATAATTTTTGGATTTTCATTCTTCATTTTTATTTTTTCCTATATAATAAAAATATGTTTGTAGAAAATAAATGTCTTGTTCATTATTGTAGCAATCAGGCACTTTCCTCGTTTACTGAAAATAATGAAATTTTTGATCAGCGAAATTACTGTTTGGATCATATTTCAGATCCTGGAAAAATCAAAAAACAGATTTATGATTATATTAGTTCTCACGACAAAATTATTGGGTTAAATGCCAGTGGTTTAGTTTTTAAAAATATGGATATTTCAAATAAAAAATTCTTTGGATGCAATTTTAGTCATTGCACCTTCGAAAATATACATGCCAGCGATACATTATTTCGTATGTGCATTTTCGATTTTGGAAATTTTAACGATTGCAACATGACTCACAGCAATATGATTTTCACCTCGTTTTCTGGATGCAATTTCTCAAATATCCTTTTTACTGGCAGCGATTTAATCCAAATGAACATGAATGGAATCACTGCCCATCAAACTTCTTTTGATGATTCAGATTTATTTAATTCACGCTTCATTCGGGCTACTTTAATTAATACTTCTTTCAGAAACTGTAATGTAAAAAAAACATTATTTAATCATACAACACGAACAAATGTTTCATTCAAAATGTCAAACACCCGTGAAGCAATCTTTTCTAAAGATGATCCTGAATTTGGTTCATTAGATAACAACGGTGAACCAGGTGAAAAAGATACCATAGGAGCTTTAATATGAAAGTATATTACAATCTTAATCTTTCAGGATTTTCAAATTGCTATCTTGTAGCAAATGAAGAAACAAAGGAAGCTTTACTTGTAGACCCTGGTGAAGTAACAGAAGCAATAATTTCTCAAATTGAAAATAACAATTATAAATTATCTGCTGTTTTGGTAACACACAATCATGGAAGCCATGTAAAAGGAATTAAAACACTGGAAAAAATATATTCTCCACAAATATACGCTGCCGATTGGGAAGTGGCAGGTGAAAAAACCAATGTTTTAAATGGAGATGGAAAAATCAAAATTGCCACAATGAATGTAAATTTTATGGCTATTCCAGGACATACTTCAGATTCTGTTGTTTACAAGATTGAAAATCTTTTATTCACAGGCGACGTTTTGTTTGCAGGAACAATTGGAACAACAAATTCCAGCTATTCCGAATACGTTCTGCAAACAAACATAAAAAACAAAATATTTACTTTGCCAGACAATTGCGTAATTATGCCAGGCCACGGTCCACTTTCAACTCTGGAAGCAGCCAAAGCTTTTAATTATGGTCTTTGAACCAAAGCAATATTTCCAGCTACAAGACCATATTTATCAAAAACAAAATCATTTAAGGCAATGGCCGCATCTTCAAAACCTTTTCCCTTTGTGTTTATAACATAATTTGCCAGGGTTGGAGTAAAGGCCATTACAGAATTCCACCATGCATGATTCACAAAATATTGACCACAACCAGAAACAGGCTGCTGCAAAATATATGCCATGAATTCATTTTTCATTAAATAATCATCATTTACATCATAACCCAAACTTGGCTGGCTTCTAAAATAATCAATCAGGAAATCCAAAGATTGAGGATCCATTGTGTAATAAATTGCTGCTACATAATTTCGGAATTCTTCATCTGCAAAGAACAAAGTATGCCAGGCTTCATGAGCCAGCAACTGGATACGAAGTGCATCATAAGATTCTCTGGAAATTGAAACAAGTCCTCCCTGTCCTGGTTTTACCCTGTTTCCATCAGGAAGTAAAAGTCCATTTTTTAAAAGAATTATCTTTAACAATTCTTCTTCCTGATTTAATTGAAATTTTTCATCCGTAGCAAGATTAAAGAAGTCTGCCAAAGTTTCAGGACGATAATCTAAAGCATTAAATCCATGCATAGTTCCCAATTCTTCATTTGTAAGCAAACGACCTTTATAACCTTGTTTTTCAGCAAAAAAAGCCAAACGTCTAAAAAAATTATCCTGAACAGTATAATTACGAGTATCAAAATAAATAATTCCAGGGAACCGATCCCATTCAAACAGTTCATAATCAACATTACGCCAGTTATCAACGTTCCACTTTAAGATTAAACCTGGATCAGTTCTAATTGGGACAAAAATTTCATTTTTATTTTGATCTGAAATTTCACAATTATGAACATTTGTAAAACCCCGCATCATAATAGAATTAACGCAAACATTATTTTCAACTACAGTAAGTTTATTAAAAGGCTGATTAAATGCCGCAGCAGGAATAATAACTTCATTTCCAGCCTTAGTATTTTTAATATTTAAAATTTCACCATTCAAACTGATTTTTACATAAACTGATGAACTTAAATCTGAAATATGCTCCGGCTTATCAGAAAGTTTAACAACAATTTCTGGCATATATGCATCTTTAGTATTTTCACTTGGGAAAACCAGGGAAGCACCTGTAAAATCAACACCATTAACTGAGCAAGAAAGAACACCACCATTACTGGCAAATCCATAAAAAGGAATTTCAGATGTTTTATCATATCCAATTACAACAGGAGCAATGTAAGCACTAAGAATATGGCAAGGTAAATCAGAAGAAATAAAGAAACCATCTGGCAAATTAATATTGTTTGTTACAGATTTTCCAAAGGCAAGAGAAATATCAACAATTCCGCCATCTTCTTCCGCATTGCCAATATTTAAAATCTCATTTGCATTACCTTTTACAACAGTTGATTTTTCGTCTCCTGTAATAAAACCATATTCAAATTTATAATTTCCATTTGCAACATATGAAGCAAGAGCTTTTTCAGAAAGAGTAACTTTTACCCTAACAACAAGAGCCCCATTCTGATTTTTCTGAAAATTTCTGGAAATATCTATACGTTGAGAATCAGTAAAACAATATGTTGCAGTACCAGCCATATCAATATGATTTTTTTTAGCTTTTTGATTTTGAGGAATTAATGCAACCGGTTCTTCAGTTAGTGGAGATTCCAATAACAGTGGAGTACCAGGGTTTGCTTTTAAAAGATAAGTTCCAGCAGCACATCCTACGCCAGCAACCAGTAAAACAGTAATAATAACAATTAATATATTCTTATTGATTTTCATAAGGATACTATATCATTTTTATTCAAAAGTTTATACTGTATTTATGGTAGTAATTCTTTTTCATAATAATGATGACATACTTCTTCAGAAATACCAGAAAGAATTTATTTTAAAAAATCAATCAACAGAAAACATTTTATATGCCCAGCACCCTATCCGATGTACACTCTCAAAAGATACATTAAGTAAATTAGAATTAAAAGAACTTGGAAAAACCATAAACACAATTACACTGGAAAAAGTTGAATGGGATAATGAATCTCAAACCCTAAATTGTAATGCAACACTCCACCATCATAATAAAAAACAATGTAAATTGACATTTCCTTTAGTACATTGTTTAAAAACCCAAAAAAAAATTGCAGAGAACACTTTAATTTTCCCTGCCACCTCAATATTCCCAAAAACTCTAAAAACATTCAGAATTGGAAACGAAACCATCATAGATTCAACATCATCAATAGTTTCAGATTATATCTGGCATTAAATTAAAGAAAAATAACAAACTACACACAGCGCAGTTACCTAAAATGGCTACCGCAGAAAAAAGCCTTCTCAAAACCGCTAGATATCGTCGCTAGACGCTAAGGGCGGCAAGGAAACGATTGTTTCCGCCCTTAGAGCCTTTTTGA
>JAHAZJ010000162.1 GCA_018385315.1 Treponema sp.
AAAAGTTTTGAACATGCTTGAAGATTTTCTTCATCACACAAAAGCGGATTTTTTGCGTTATTGAATGGGACATTGAATAAACCTTTTGAATTAACGCGATAAAGACCATTAAAACAAGTCTTATTTAGAAAAATGAACAAAACTGCTTTTTCAAGATTTTCATCGTCATTTCCATTTACTTTAAGTTCGTTGTAGCGGGTGCGTTTTTCGTAGAAAAATCCTTTATTTTCTTCTAACGAATGATTTTTATAAATACTCTGCAAATCTGATAATTGAGATATCATACTTTCGCAATTATTTTTTATTTGTGAGTAAGTATTTATAAGTTCTTTATTTATATCGTTGATTAAAACTTTTTTAGGTTGAAATTTACTTAAAATATCAAAAAGCACCGCACCGCCACCAACAAAAGGCTCACAATACTTTTCTATTTTTGAGGGATATTTTTCTCTAATTTCTTCAAGTAGCTGGCTTTTCCCACCAACCCATTTTATAAACGGTTTTGCCAACATAATAAACTAATTATACTTTATTTTAACAAAAAATTCTATATTCTTCTCAACCACTGGCTCAGTAAATCTACCGTATAACTGATACATAGATGATTATCAATATGATATTACGAACCTATATCCTTATAACAAACTTTATATTCTGATGCTTCCTGCTTATAATATATAAATATAAGATTACACTTATCATTAAAATTCTTAATCAATAAAATAACAGCAGGAAAAAATGACAAAAATTCAAGAAATTCTATTCTCTTACCAAGATGAAAAATACGCTGATTTTACTGCAAAATTGATTCCAACTGAAAAACGAGAAATGTTTATTGGAGTACGCTCTCCCGCTTTTAAAAAAATTGTACCGGATGTTCTTTCTTTAGGCGATGTAGAAGTAAATCAGTTTCTTGAAGCACTGCCTCACCAGTATCATGAAGAAAACATTCTCCACATTTGCCTTATAAACAAAACAAAAGATTTTAATGAATGCCTTTTAAAATTGGAAAAATTTCTTCCTTACATTTCAAATTGGGCTGTAAGTGACGGATTAAGTCCAAAAATCTTTGAAAAAAACACCGATATGCTTATTTCTGAAATTAAAAAATGGATAAATGATGAAAAGCCTTACACCAAAAGAGTTGGAATGCTGTTATTAAAGAAATATTTTCTAGAAGAGGAATTTAAACCTGAATATTTAGAATTGTGCAGCCAAATTCGAAGCCCAGAATATTACGTAAATATGATGACTGCCTGGCTTTTTTCAGAGGCACTTGTAAAACAGTGGGATGCAACCCTGCCATTTATTCTGGAAAAAAAATTGGATTCCTGGACACACAATAAAGCTATCCAGAAATCTGTTGAAAGCTTTAGAATTACTCCAGAGCAAAAAGATTATTTAAAATCTCTTAAGGTAAAAATCACCCGGGGTAATAATTAATTCTGTTTATGAAATATGATTTTTAATGCACTCAAAGGTTTCATCACTTATATCATGCTCTATTTTACATGCATCTTCTGCAGCAATGTTTTCTGAAACTCCTAACTTAATAAAAAAAGAAGTAAGCACTGTGTGGCGTTCATATATTTTTTCAGCAATTTCAAGTCCGGCAGGTTCCAATGTAATATGATCTTCATCACTGATTTTAAGCAGTTTTTCCTTTTCAAGATTGTGGATTGCAACACTTACTGTTGGACGGGAAAAATTCATAGCCCGTACAATATCAATTGCATGAACATCCCCTTTTTTTGAAAGCACAAGTATTGTTTCAAGATACATTTCTGCTGATTCGCTGATTTTCATATTTCCTCATCCTTTTCCCACAGACACATAAGAGTAATATACATAGTATTTGACAAATCAGAATAAATCAACACACTTCTAGCTGGAAACAGCCACCATTTTTTTTAGCTATAAGATGTTTTTTGCAAAAAGATTTTCTAGTATTAAAGCTGTTACTTAATCCCCTTCACAAAATAACAGCACATTTCACCTTTACCTTTTACTTCAACATTAACAGGGCCTTCAAACTGAATAAAATCTTTTGTCTGCAACCAGGTATTTTCAGAAACATGAATCTGCATAGGCTCACCTGTACTTTCCATACGACTTGCAACATTTACTGTGTCGCCCCATACATCATAAATAAACTTAGTCTTACCTATTACGCCGGCAACCAGATTTCCAGAATTTATTCCTACTCTGATTCTTATCTGCGTGTGGAATTTTTCGTTGAACTGCTGTACATCCGCTAAGAGGCCTTGTGCAAAATGAATCATTTTCACTGCGCCATCAGGAGTATTTTCGATTGTAAGTCCTGTCGCTGCCATGTAAGCGTCCCCAATAGTTTTTATTTTTTCAATTCCTTCATTTTTGGCTCGCTTATCAAAAAGAGAAACCAGTTCATTCAGCATAGAAACAGTTTCGTCCGCAGACATCTGACTGCTCATTTTTGTAAAGCCAACAATATCTGTAAATAAAATAGTTGCGTTGGGAAATTTTTGTGAAATGATTTTATCCGGATGTTCAGTTAATTCCTTTGCAATTGGTTCTGGCAAAATATTCAAAAGCAGATTTTCAACTTTTTCGTTGGCAATACGAAGTTCTTTTGTTCTTTCATCAACTTTGATTTCTAGTTCTCTTTTGTAATTTTCAAGAATTTCAACTTCCCTTTTATGTGCATTTTCAATAGTCTCATTGGAATCCATAACAACAAAAATATAAAGCACAATTGCCATGAATACTGTAGAAATATTTACAAGATAAAAACCGTGAGTTCTAAAAGAAATAACGGAAGATAAAATAGGAATAATCAGAAATAAAACTAAAGGAACGCGTACTCTTTTAGAAATTTTCTTGTAGTTTGATAAGATACAAATAATCTGAAGAATCATGCAGACGCCAGGAATAATTGTTGCAATAATGCGGCCTTTTGCACGATGATAATGATTCAACTCATCATAAAAATAATACCAGCCTGTAAATCTGGAGATTATAAGAAGAATCACTCCAATTAAAAGTACCAGTTCTGCAGGTGCCAATAGAAATTTATTTCTTATTGACGCCTCTGTTTTATGAGAAAGCAAATCCCGCAGATACAAACTGAAACTTAAGAGCATCAGTAATGGAGAAAAATAATCTAAAAATCTTGAAATATTCAAGAACCATCGTGCCGTGTCTCCAGGAACTCCTTCATAGGTCAGATAAACTATAGGGGCTCCCAGATTAAGTACGGCGCTAACTTCCAGCAGGAAAATAGCAGTTTTTCTTTTAGCACATAAACTATTAGTAATCAGAATCAAAAATGCAATGAATGAACATGTTCCCTGTAGAAAGAGCATTATGAATCTTTGATATTTAATTAAAAAATCCAACATTTATTGTTATTATATCACAACTGTTCCTGGTTTTACTTCTTTTAATGTCATTTTCAACCTCTTTTTTATTTTGGGTGTTCCGGTGATTGGTTCGACAAGCTCACCAACCACCGTCGGCGCTTCCAGGTTCCGCTACGCTCAGTCCTGACGGACCGGCTAAAGTCGCCTTCCAGTGCCTAACACATTACTTACACAATTATTTTTCCAGCTAGTTCTTTACTGATTGCAACACGAGCGTCCTTTACCTGAACAATGTTTCTTCAAGTCCACAGATTTTTTTTACAAGATATTCTTGGCCCATTTGAGCCATATAAATTGGCATAAATACTCCCATAAATAATTGCCGACAAAACCAGCATTCACAAAACAGTTATAAAAAAAATTTATGGTGCAAAGTTAGCCCTAATTGCCTGAGTAATAAAACCTAAATACAGGCAAGTAAAGTTTTTTTTTGTAATTTGATAATTTGATTTAACAATTGTATTCTTAATGATATAATATTCAATGTTCTGCTTTCAGGAGGTTATATGGTTTCCGTAATTGCAAAAGGTTTACTTATTCCATTCTTAGGAACTGCCCTTGGTTCTGCCTGTGTTCTTTTTATGAAAAAGGATCTAAGCCCAAAACTTCAGAGATCCCTTTCTGGTTTTACTGCCGGTGTTATGATTGCTGCCTCCGTATGGAGTCTGTTAATTCCTTCTATGGATCAGGCCACAGAACAGGGCTTAGGCAAGTTGGGCTTTATTCCAGCTGTAATTGGCTTTTGTCTTGGAATGCTTTTTCTGCTTTTTCTTGATGTAATTACTCCCCACATGCACTTAAACGAAACTGTGGAAGGTCCAAAAAGCAGTTTTTCAAAATCTACAATGATGGTTCTGGCCGTAACACTCCACAATATTCCAGAGGGAATGGCTGTTGGTGTTTTGTATGCCGGATGGTACACAGGAGCAGTTCAGGTTTCTGCTTCTGCAGCACTAGCACTTGCAATTGGTATTGCAATTCAGAACTTTCCAGAAGGAGCTATTATTTCCATGCCGCTACATAGCAAAGGGATTTCAAAAGCAAAGGCCTGCTGGTACGGCGTTTTGACAGGAATTGTTGAGCCAATTGCAGGTCTTGTTACAATTCTCCTGGCCAGATTTATTGTACCAGTGCTTCCTTATCTCTTAAGTTTTGCTGCTGGTGCTATGATTTACGTTGTAGTAGAAGAACTGGTTCCAGAAATGGCAGCCGACGAAGGTGAACAGCATTCAAATCTGGGAACCATTATGTTCATGATAGGTTTCTCTCTAATGATGATGCTGGATGTAGCATTAGGTTAATAATCATTCTTCAGTAACTAAAGCTTTAAGATCTTTATTTGTCATTGCACAAACACAAGAGTCGCTGTAAATATTTACTGCAGTTTCAATCATATCAATTACTGCATAAATTGGAAGAATAATTCCCATAACACCAATTGGCATTCCCTTTCCAGCCATTAATGAAAGTGTAAGGAAGAAACATCCCATTGGAACGCCTGCATTTCCTACAGCACTAATTACAGAAATTATAATCCATGAAATTACTGTAATAAGATTTAATTCAACACCACCGTTCTTCATAACAAAAAGTGAGGTAACAAGTATGAATGCTGCACATCCATTCATGTTGATTGTTGTACACATTGGAAGTATAAAGCGAGAGAATTTCTTATCACATTTAACACGGTTTTCAACGCAGTCCATAGTTACAGGAAGTGTAGCTGCAGAAGATTTTGTGAACAAAGCAGTAAGAATTGCAGGAATCATGTTCTTAAAATGTTTAGCAGGATTAATACCACGAATTAAGAGGAATAATGAAAGTACAATAAAGAACTGAATCAGGTTTCCACTTAAAACAACTGCAACATAACGTCCAATTGAATCAACCACAATACCAGCAGACATGTCAGAAACAAGTTGAGCTGTAAATGCAATAATTCCGATTGGGAGAATAGAAATGATCCATCCAATAATCATAAAAACCATTTCCTGAAAACCATTGATTATATTAAGAATTGCAGACTTTTTTTCAGATTCTTTCATTCTTGAAATTGCAAAACCAAATGCAAATGAAACAATTAAAATAGAAAGAACATTTCCTGAAACAAATGGATAAAGAATATTATCTGGAATTGCACTTACAAAATAGCTTAAGAATGATGAAGCTTTCATGCTTGCCAATGTATCAGTAGCAACTCCCTCGTAAACTGAAGAAGAAAGAACTTCTGGCTTTATAACAAAGAACAAAACTGCAGCGATTGTTGAAGCTGCAAGAGTTGTAAGAAGTGTATACATTAATGTTCTTCTGAAAATCTTTCCTGTTTCTTTATTTCCACCAAGCATAGCAAGAGTTGTAAGAATAGAAACTGAAATAGCAGGCACTGCCGTAAATTTAAAAAGTCTAGTAAAAATAGTAGCCACAAAATTACAAACACTATCAACTGCTGTAATATGCAATGACCCCAAAATGGCACCAATAAGAAGAGCACCAACCCAGAAAATAACTTGTTTTATTTGTTTAGTCATATTAACCTCTGTAATCCTATGATATAGGAAAAAAGTATGGTAAACAATATGTTTATCTTCGTCTGATTGAGTTGTAAAAATAACATCTGTTAGGCGGACAGGCTATTGGCCCCCTTGTGTTACAAGAAAAATCCTCCAACATTTTTTTTCTAAAAATTTGTTCAGTGTACACTGAACATAGGAATATTACAATTCCTATGTTGCGAAACTTCGCTTACGCTCGTTTCGCAACAAAAAAAAACAACGGAGGAATTTATGAAAAAATTCTTAAAACTGACTACAGTAGTAGTTTCTATGGTAATGGCTCTTGCCTTTGTTTCCTGTGCAAATGGTAATGAGAATTCGAATGACGGACAATTAAATCTTGTTGGAACTTATGGTGTTTCTAAAGTTGAAATTTACAGTAAAGATTCTACTCGTGAAGAATCAATTACAATGACAATGCCGACAAGCACAAGTATCCGCCAATATGTTGTTACACAAGAAGACAATAAAGGCAAAAAGACAACTGTGGAAATGGATTATACTATTACAAAAACAGCAAATGTCTATTCATTCAACTGGGCAAAATTCAATATTAATGGCCAGGCTGCAAGTGATGATGCAAAAACTCAGCAGGAAGAAAAATTTACTGATGACGAATGGAATTATATCACAGCTCCATTTGCCATGACATATACAACAACTGCAGATGGCACATGGAGCAATAACAGCGAGCCTGAGTCAAGTGGGACTTATACTGTAGATGAAGCAAATTCAAAGGTTACAATAATAACTAAAATTGATGAAGGAGTACTTCGTGAACCCCCTCTTATAGAGGAAGGTACTTATTCTGATAACGGAAAAACATTTGTTATTGTGAAAGACTTTTCTTCTGATGAAATGACATATAAGATGACAATGACACTTACTCGAAAGTAACTGTTTCTAATCAGTTGAAAACTCTTGCAAAGTCAGGCTTTGCAAGAGATGAACGGCGGGCCAAGCCCGCCTTTTTTTATATTTATAAAGTTCACTGTAGAAAAATTACCACAAGCAGAAGCTGAAATAAAAGATTTTATTGCT
>JAHAZJ010000149.1 GCA_018385315.1 Treponema sp.
TATATATTTTCCAAGAGAAAAATACAAGTCAATCAAAGTTCTGTTTACTGATGAATATGCCTTTATATGTGCATTTTTTATCATCAAAACTACATTCTCAAAATCTTTTTCCCATTCCTCAGACAAGTCGTATGGAGTTTCTATATTTACTGAGTTATTTTGCCGTAATGCTTTTGTGTTCATCTAATTATTCCTCAATTCCTGAAAGTAAACCTGCAAGCTGATTGATTGCATTATTAATATTATGTCCTTTCTCTTGGATTGTAGAGAATAATTCTTTAAGAGTTACATCTTCCAAATCGTCTTTATCTTTTATCCATGAAATATCAAGACTGGTTTTATCTCTTTCAAGAAGTTCCTTTACATCATACTTTCGCCATCTTCCTGTAGGATTTTCTTCGCTCCAGGTTTCTTTTCTGTCTTCAATATGACCTGCACAATAGCAGTTTACAAAGTCATCAAGGTCAGAACGCTTCAAAGGTTTGGTAGCGAGAGTATGTTTAATTCCAGTACGGTAATCATAGTACCAGGTTTCTTTTGTTGGACTTCCTTTTTCAAAGAACAATACATTTGCCTTTACGCCGTTTGCATAGAAAATACCTGTTGGCAAACGTAAAATTGTATGAAGATTAAAATCTTTAAGAAGTTTTTTACGAAGAGTTTCACCGGCTCCATCTGCAAAAAGAACGTTATCAGGAAGAACGATTCCGGCTCTTCCTCCGTCTTTAAGCATAACCATCATATGCTGTAAAAAGTTCAACTGGTTGTTACTTGTTGTTACGATTAAGTCAGAACGCATTGTAGAAATATCAACGCTTCCTGCAGGGCGGGCTCCAAAAGGAGGATTTGCAAGAATTACATCTACAAGATGTTCTGGTTCATGTTCCAAACTGTCTTCACATTTAATTGGTGTAGTATCAGCTCCAATATCGTGAAGGTAAAGATTCATAGAAGCAAGGGTTACTACAAGCGGAGTGATATCATTTCCTCTTAAAGCTTTCTTTTGCAAGAAATCAATCTTATCCTGTTCATCACTTTGCTTTCGCATAAAGTCATAAGCAGCTAGTAAGAAACCACCTGTACCACAAGCTGGGTCTGCAACTGTTTCTGTAATCTTTGGCTGAATAACATCAACCATAGCACTGATTAATGGACGTGGTGTAAAGTACTGGCCAGCACCTGATTTTTTATCCTGACCGTTCTTTTCAAGAATGCTTTCATAAATTGCGCCTTTCAGGTCACCATCCATACTAAACCAGTTTTCTTCATCAATCATTCCAATAAGTTTTTTAAGAAGAGCTGGTTTTGTAATTTTATTCTGAGCTTCTGTAAAGATAGCTCCAATAAGGCCGTCTTTTGCCTGGAGTGTTTCAAGAATCTTTTCATATTTTGTAAGCTGATCTGGACCATCTAATTCAACAATGTCTTTCCATTTGCTTCCCTCAGGAAGAGCGCTTCCAAGTCCATAAGATTCTTTTTCTGAATCCATTTTTAAGAATAAAAGATATGTTAACTGAATAATATAATCTGTAAATCCCACCCCTGCTGCTGCCAGTACATCAGCCATATTCCAAACTTTCTTAGTTAAAGTCTGTTCCGGTTTTACTTGAGTTGTTGTACTTTTAGTCGTCATAATTTTCCTTCCAACAATAGCGGCATGGAAGCCGCGTTATTTGTTATTTTCAAAATATTTGCGGGTTTTCGCTTTGCGGAAACTCGTGGCTTAAAAATGACAGGAGGTCATTTTTAAGCACTCATTTTTATGCTGCCTTTCCGTAGAATAAGTATTTAGATATAATCTGCATTTCATTATTTAATTTGTCTGGTCCAAAAATTGGAATTGCTTTTACAAATAAATCATGTTTTGCATTATTAAGTTCAATATTAGTTACACAGCCGTTTTGCACGATATATTCTGCAATCTGCTGTACAATTTCAACTTGTTCAGTAGTAAACTTTCTCCATGCTTGTCCACAGTAAAGATTGAAGTAACTACCAAATCTTCGCTTTAATGAAACAAGTTCTTTTTCAATCTTAAATCCATATCTTACTAGCTGAATAAGATTCGTTAAAACTCCAAGTTCAGTTTCTTTATTAAGCGGTTTTACGTTTCCAGTTTCACCGTCTAAAGTCTGATAGCAAGTCCATAAGAATTCTGACTTGAACTGATTATTATAAGCAATAAGTTTCTTTTCCAAATCTTTGAGCATAGAATAAGTAATAGCAACTTTTTCCTGATTGTAAAGAATTCTTAAAGCTTCAACTTCATCTTTGTTATCTTCAAGATATTTTTCGAATGTATCAATGTATTGTTTAGCCTGTTCTTTAGAGAAGCCTGCCGAAACTAAAGTATCTGTTTTTTCTACTGCAATCTTTATAAATCCTGCATTAATTTCAAGTAGCTTTTTACGAGCTTTCAAATTATTAATCAATGCTGAAATTAAAATCTTTCGTTCTTTGTTTTCATCATTAATATCTTTGTATTCTGGCAGTTTGTATGTTTCAGGCGCGATTGCCTCATAAATATTCATTGCAAGCTGTTTTACTGTAATGCTGCCAAGTAATTCATTAAGCTCAATTAAATCTTCTGCTTCTGCCTTTTTATTCACATTAGACAAATATCCGGCAAGCAAACTTAAGTTTTCATCAGGTACTTCGCCATGTGCAAGATGTTCTAGTAAGTCTTTTAAAGATAAAATCTTTTTGCCAGGTCCTTTGCCAGGAGTAGGCATAGACTTTTCATGTTCTGTTACACCAACTGCATCAACAAGATAATAACAGTCTTTAGAATTAGCGTTAGTTGTAACATTTCGAAGTTTATCATCAGCAATTGTACGGCAGCCACGGCCTTTCATCTGCGTATATAAAACTTCAGAATTTATATCCCTCATAAATACAAGTATTTCAAGAGGTCTAACATCAGTTCCTGTTGCAACAAGAGTTACCGTGATTGCAATACGGAAATCTTTGTTGTTTCTAAAGTCACTAATAAGCTGATTCGAATTTCCTGATTTACAAGTAATGAGCTGGGCGAAATGTTCCGGCAATTTTTTATCAGGAAATTCATCTTTGAAAACTTTTTCAATTGCTTTCAAAATATCTTGAGCATGACTTTCTTTTTTAGCAAAAAATAGAGTTTTAGGAATCATATACCAGTTCTTTTCTCTTTCTGGATATAATGATTCATAAATTGCATCTTTATATGCTCGAACTACAGTTTCAATTTGAGAAGGTACTACAACACTTCTGTCAATTTCTGTCTTTGTAAACTGTTTTTCTTCTTTTTGTTTCTGTGTTTGAGATTGACCAGTCCAGTTCGAAACTTTCTTTACTTTTTCGCCGTCTTTAAGAGTTCCACCAGCTTCTGAAATCTCAGTCTTAATTCTATAAACACGTGGAGGTACGTTAACGCCATCAGCAATCGATTTTTCAAGAGTATAATTTACAACACGATTCTTATTAAAGAAAGCTTCTGCTTCTGGAGTAGGAGTTGCTGTTAAACCAATGATTTTTGCGTTTGAGAAATATGTGAGAACTTGCTGCCAGTCTCCATAAATAGAACGGTGACATTCATCAATAATAATTACATCGAAGAAATCTGGTGGCAAAAGAACATTACCTATAAGCTGTACCTGCTTTCCTGGAGTATCTTCATCGTGCTCCATTTCTTCATCATCATCAGGCTCATCAACTTCTTGACCAGTGAGGGCTGCAAAAAGTCTTTGGATTGTAGAAATAACGACACTGGCGTTTCCAATCTTTTCAACATTTCTAAGACGGTGAACAATATATTCATCAGAGAAAGCATTTCCTGTTTCTGTTAATTTATAAGTTCCAAATTCACCTTCGGCCTGTTTTCCAAGATTATTACGATCTACAAGGAAAAGAACTCTTTTTGCTCCCATGTAATTTAATAGACGGTAGGCGGCTGTACAGGCTGTAAAGGTTTTTCCTGCTCCTGTTGCTAAAACAATAAGAGCTTTTTTAAGGCCTTGCTTAAAAGATATTTCAAGATTAGTTATTGCTTCTGCCTGACATTCTCGTAAACCTTTTTGTCCAACAGGTGGAAGAGCCGGAAGTTTTGCAAATTGTGAGTTAATATCATCGCCAGCAAGATTTACAATTTCTTTAGGAGTAAACATCTTTTTAAGAACTTTATAACTTGGCTCTGATTCCCGCATATCCTTAAAAAGCAACATATTTCCATTACAAAGAAAAATAAAAGGAAGTGGAGTTTTCCAAGCTTGTACCCAATTAGGAAGAATATTTCCGTAATTCTGTGCTTGTTCAGCAACTTCAAGACCAAGTTTATTTTCTTCTCTTTTAGCTTCAAGAACAGCAATAGCCTTTCCATCAAGATACAAAATGTAGTCAGCTTCAAGATTACCTTTCATAAGATTTTCTTCAACAGCCTGAGCATTTACAGCATCAAGAGTAAAGTCATCACGAGGAACAACAGTCCAGCCAGAATCTTTCAACATCTGATTAATTTTTACACGAGCTTTCTGTTCTGGTAAAAGTGAATCTAAATCATATGTATTATGGTGTATCTTGTATTCAGCCATAAGATTCTTCCATTCTTCACATAGTTAAATATTATAGGAAGATTATAGCACATAACTCTGCATTTTTGTAGACAAAGATAATGTAAGCAAGCCTGTAAGCAAGCCGAGGCCTGACTTGCAAGATACTTTTTTCTTTTTCTGAAGAATACAAATTTTCAACATATTCATTCAGTCCAGTATTTTCATAGGCTCATTATACAGGTTTTATTCTGCATTTTAAGAATAATTCTATAAAATGTATATCTTTACTAAATGTTCTGGTTATTTTTCTGAACCATCCATTGTAATGATTCCGCCCTTGTCATCGAACTTCAATTCACGGAATTTTACGTTACGTTTCTGATTTACACCATTTGAACGTTCACAGTCATGATAGAATAAATACCATTTTCCTTTATATTCAAGAATTGAGTGATGTGTTGTCCATCCTAATACTGGTGTTAAGATTACGCCACCATATGTAAATGGTCCGTATACACTTTTTGATGTTGCATAACATAAAAGGTGTGTTGTTCCTGTTGAATATGTAAAGTAGTATGTGTCGCCTTTTTTGAACATCCAAGGATCTTCGAAGTAACGGCGTTCTTCATCACCACCTGTTAATGGTTTTCCATTTTCGTCTAAAATAACAATATCTTTTGGTTCTTCTGCAATTTCAGTCATATTGTCTTTAAGAAGAGCAATTTTTGCTGTACATGCCAATTCTGAACCCTGTGGTTCTTTATTGTCTGCAGACCATTTATTGTTTCTGTACTGATCAAGCTGTCCACCCCAAATTCCACCAAATGTAAGATAATATTTTCCATCTGTATCTGGGAAAGTACATGGGTCAATACTGTATGTACCCTGAATATAGTCTGGTTCTGGTTTAAAAGGACCTTCTGGTTTATCACCAATTGCAACACCAACACGGAACATACCGTTTTTATCGCGAGCAGGGAAATAGAAATAATATTTTCCATTTTTTTCGACGCAATCTGGAGCCCAAAGTTGTTTTGAAGCCCATTTTACGTCTTCAAGTTTAAGAACGCAGCCACAATCACGTGGAAGTGTATTTTCATCTTGCATTTCATAAACATGGTAATCTTTCATATCATACTGATCACCATTATCATTGTTTTCAACATCAATATCTTCGTCATGAGATGGGTAAATGTAGATTTTACCATTGAATACATGAGCCGAAGGGTCAGCTGTGTAAAGATCATTTACCAAAGGTCTTTTTTGAATCATGTTTTTCTCCAAATCAGGATTATTTTTATAATCTCATTGTATATAAAATTACTCAACGGACAATCAGAAGATTTACCTAAATTTACCTAAATAATGGAACCTGGTGCTTCGGATTCTGCATTTCTTGCTGCACACCATGTTCCTTTTTTTAATGCTTGTTCAAAATTTTTACTTTTCAGGTATTCGTAGATAAAACCAGCGTTAAAACTGTCTCCACAAGCTGTTGTATTTACGGCTTTTACTTTTTCTGTTGGACATTCTGCAAAAGCACCACAATTAGCAGCAAAAGTCGACTTTATACCTCTTGTAACCACAATAATATTGTTTAATTCTTTACTGATTTTGGTAATTTGATTTTTTAATTCAGTTTCAGATATTTTTTCAAATTCTGAACCTGGTAGAAATGTCTTTACAAATTCTTCATCGTTAATTTTAATTATATCTGGAGTGACAGATTTTAATGTTTTTTCCATATCTGCACCAATGTAATCTGCAAGAAAAAGCTTGCCCTTATCTTTAGCCATTCCCCCAATTGTTGCATATAAATCCTCATGCCATATTCCAGGTCTGCTTCCTGCTAAAAGTACTGCATCTACCAAAGGAAAAGCTTCATAAATGAGTTTTAAAATTTTAATTTCTTGAGAATCAACTTCAAGGGGTGTTCCGTTAATTTCAACAGGTTCTCCAACTACAAGTTCTGTTGTACTTCCATTTTTTGAATCTAAAAGAGTCCAGCATTCTCTTGTAAAACCAGGAATTGTAACAGTTTGAACTTCTAAATCATCATTGGCCGCAAGGTTTAAAAATAAATCCAGATTCTTTTCACCTGCAGGGCAAATACTAAGGGAACATCCTTTTTCCAGCTGATTTAAAACTCGTGCTGAATTAATTGCTTTTCCAGAGGCATACTGTGTGTAATACTTTGAGCGATTTACTTTTGATAAAGAGATTGATTCAAAAGTAACTGAACGTTGGATTGTTGTGCTTAAACATATACATAAAATACGTGACATATACTGTATTTTATATGCAAAAACATAAAAATATTCTATAATATAATTCCAAAATCGAAAAAAAAATGAGAGTAAATTAATATAATTATTTAGGAGCATTTCATGCCAGAAACATTACGTAACAAGTTTCAATCTCTTTTTGCAGAATTAACATCTGCTTCAAAAGCTGCTGCCAAAATTGATGAAACTTGTATTTATCAGCCAGCAAACTTGGGAACAAGAAAATACATGGATTATCTTTTAAAAGATAATTTTCTTGAAGGTTCGGGCTTAGGAAATATTGAAAATTTTAAAAAGTTTTATGATTTAATTGTAAATGAAGGAAAAACTGGTGTTATTATGATGGAGCATTTCTCTAATACAGATTTACCATCAATTTTATATCTTCTTGAACATTCTGGTTACGATTGGGCTGCTGATATGGCAAAACGTGTAGTTGCAATTGCCGGCATGAAATTAAATGAAGCCAGTGCCGGTGTTCGTGCATTTACAGAAAGTTTTACTCGTGTTGTAATTTATCCAACAAGAAGTCTTGATGCTTTAAAGGGTAAAGTATCTGATGAAGAATATGAAGAAGAAGAAAAACGCGCTAGAAAAATTAACTTTGCAGCTATGAGGGCAATGGATGCTTGTAAAAAGCGTGGAGAAATCATTCTTGTATTCCCAAGTGGAACTCGTTATAGACCAGGAAAACCAGAAACAAAACGCGGTTTAAGAGAAATAGACAGTTATCTTCGTTTGTTTGATATTATGCTTCCAGTTTCAATTAATGGACATATTTTACATATTAATCCAGAAGCGGCTGATGATATGCTTGCGGATTTTATTGTTCCATCTGTTGTAAGAATGACTGCCAGCGAAGTTGTTGAATGTAAAGCCTTTAGAAACAGTGTTCTTGAAAAGCTTCCTGCAGATTATGAAGATCCAAAGCAGGCAACTGTAGATGCTGTTATGGAATTAATGGAAAATCAGCATGATTTAGTAGAAAAGGAGATGTCAAAATAAATGAAAATCGTAAATACAAAAGAAGAATTAAGTAGAACAAGTTATCCTGGACGTGGAATTATTGCTGGTCTTAGTGAAGATGGAAAATATGCTGTTTCTGCATATTGGACAATGGGTCGTAGTGCAGGAAGCCGTAACCGTGTTTTTGTTACAGAACAGGAAGATGGAAAAGATGTTATTCGTACAAAAGCATTTGATCCTTCTTTAATTGCTGGTGACCCAAGTCTTATTATTTATGCTGCTGTTCGTGAATTAGGAAATCAGACAATTGTAACAAATGGTGATCAGACAGATACAATTTATGAAGGATTAAAAAAAGGCATGACTTTTGAGCAGTCACTTCGTTCAAGAAAATATGAACACGATGCTCCAAATTATACACCTCGCATTTCTTCATTGCTTACAGTTGAAGGTGGAAAGTATGATTATGCTCTTTCGATTTTAAAGAGCGATGATGGAAATCCTGATAATACATTGCGTTTTACTTACACTTATGATTGCCCACAGAAGGGTGAAGGTCATTATATCCACACTTACATGGAAGATGGAAATCCTCTTCCAAGTTTTCAGGGTGAACCTGTAAAAGTTGAAGTAAAAGGTGATATTGATTCTTTTGCAAATCTTATTTGGACTTCATTGAACGAAGATAATAAAGTTTCTCTTTTTGTTCGCTATATTGATTTAGCAACTGGAAAATCAGAAACTCGCATTTTCAATAAAAATAAATAAATATTTGGCAGGCTGTATTATGAGTAGTTTTGTAAAGGGATTTAAACTTTTGGTTGTAAATGCACTTTGGGTAATTTGTAGTCTTCCAATTTTTACAATAGGTGCTTCATCTTGTGCAGCCTGCTATGTATGTTTAAAACTTTTAAATGAAGAAGACGGAAATGTGGTTTCCTGGTTCTTTAAATCATTTAAGGAAAATTTTAAGCAGGGGACGATTATCTGGCTGTTTATTGCTCCTGCTTTTTACGCTGTAACCCTTTGCTGGGGACTTTTAACAGGTGATGATGCAGAGTTTTTTGGAAAAATGGGATGTTTAGCTTTTATTCTTGTTTTTGCAGTTTCCATGATTTTTATATTTCCTCTCATGGCCCATTATCACAATACAATTAAAGTGTTTGTAAGAAATTCTTTTCTTCTTGGTTTACAATATTTAACTAAAACTCTAATTGCAGTAATTCTTGCTGCCCTAGTTTTTATTTTGTGGTCATTAACTCCTAAAACCATGATTGCAGGCATTTTCTTTATGCCAGGTCTTTTATTTTTTATTATGTCATTCTATGCAAATCCAATTTTCCAACAATTAGATAACAAAAAGAAAGTTGTAGTAGAAGATATTGAAGAAAATGATGGTGATGAGTCAGAAGAGGTTGAAAAATAAAAATGATTTTACATTCGAGTTTATGCGACCTGGTTAATATCATTGTGTAAAACCGTTTTTTACTCTATATTGGATTTATGAAAGAACTTGAACTTAAATATGGATGTAATCCTAATCAGAAACCTGCAAAGGTATTTATGGAAAATGGCGATCTTCCAATCACTGTTGTAAATGGAAGACCTGGATACATTAACTTGCTTGATGCGTTAAACGGCTGGCAGTTAGTAAAAGAATTGAAAGAAGCAACTGGGCTTCCTGCTGCTACATCTTTTAAACACGTTTCTCCTGCAGGTGCTGCAGTTGGACTTCCTTTAAGCGATACTCTTAAAAAAATCTACTTTACAGATAATGTTGAATTAACTCCACTTGCATGTGCTTATGCCCGTGCTCGTGGTGCTGACCGTATGTCTTCCTTTGGTGACTTCATTTCTCTTTCTGACGAATGTGATGAAGCTACTGCTTTGTTGATTAAAAAAGAAGTTTCTGACGGTGTAATTGCTCCAGGTTATTCTGAAAAGGCTTTGGAAATCTTAAAAGCTAAGAAAAATGGAAACTACTGTGTAATTCAGATTGATCCAAACTATGTTCCAGAAGCAACAGAAAAGAAACAGGTATTTGGTGTTACATTTGAGCAGGGACACAATTTCCTTAAAATTGACGAAGAATCTGCCCTTTCTAACATTGTTACAAAAAACAAGACAATGTCTGAAGATGACAAGAGAAACCTTCTTATTTCTCTTATCGTTCTTAAATATACACAGTCTAACTCAGTTTGTTTCGTAAAAGACGGACAGGCAATTGGTATTGGTGCAGGTCAGCAGAGCCGTGTTCACTGTACTCGCCTTGCTGGTCAGAAAGCTGATAACTGGTGGTTACGCCAGAGTCCACAGGTTTTAGGACTTCAGTTTGTAGATGGAATTAAACGTGCAGACCGTGATAACGCAATTGATGTTTATATTGGCGAAGAATACATGGATGTTCTTGCTGAAGGTAAATGGCAGAATATCTTCAAAGTAAAACCAGAAGTATTTACTCGTGAAGCAAAAGCAGAATGGATTTCAAAGAATACAAATGTTGCTCTTGGTTCAGATGCATTCTTCCCATTTGGCGATAACATTGACCGTGCTAAAAAATCTGGTGTAACAGTAATTGCTCAGCCAGGTGGTTCAGTGAGAGATGATTTAGTAATCCAAGCTGCTGACGGCTACGGAATGGTAATGGCATTTAATGGTATAAGATTATTCCACCACTAATTTGAAGAAACAAAAATAAAAAAGACTGTTCAAGTGAACAGTCTTTTTTATTTTAAAACTTAAGTATAAGTCCAATAATTGCACCCATTACAAACCACATAAATGGGTGTATCTTTTTTAGTGGTTTTATTTGCAAAAGTCCTAGTGTAATCGATGCAAAAATAATCAAGTTCCATTGTGGGGAAATCGATGTTTCAGTAATTTTGAATAGCGAAACCCTACAAATACTATAAACTGCAACTGCAATTATTGCAGCAACGGCAGGCCTGATTGTGGAGAAGGCCGACTGGACAAAAGGGTTTTTATTAAATTTTGAAAAGAAAGCTGCAATTATACAAATTATGATAATACTAGGTGTTACAAGACCTAATGTTGAAATAATACCACCAATTGGTCCTAAAGTCTGGTAACCAACATAGGTTGCCATATTAATTCCTAAAGGTCCGGGAGTAGATTCACTTACAGCAATCATATTTGTAAGCTCTTCCATGGTAAACCAGTCAAACTTTTCTGTAAGCTCCATTAAGTATGGCAGTGTAGCAGGACCTCCACCAACTGCAAAAAGTCCGATTTTGAAAAATTCCCAGAAAACTAAAAGAGCAAGCATAAAGTTATTCATTTTCTCCCTCCTGTCTTCTAAGATGTTCTGTTTTTTCTTTAATTAAATCGGCAATAATTCCTGCAGCTGCTGCTAATAAAACCAAAATGATTGTTGGGATTTTTGTAAAGAAACCTAATAGTAAAACTGCAAGAAAAACTAATTCTGTAAAAAGATTCTTAAGGCTTTTTTTACAAAGATTAATAACCGTATTACACAGTAGTGCACAAACAACACCACGCACCCCCTGTAAGGCATGCTGAAACCATATATTATCCATAAAATTCTTAAGGAACATTGCAATAATAGTAATAATCAAAATAGATGGAAAAATCATTCCCAAGGTTGCAAAAATTCCCCCAGAAATTTTGTTTTTCTTATAACCAACAAATGTTGCTGTATTAACTGCAATGATACCTGGTGTACATTGTCCAATAGCATAGCAATCAAGTAATTCTTCTTCGGAAACCCATTCTTTTTTCTGAACAAGTTCATGTTCAAGCATTGGCAGCATTGTAAGTCCACCACCAAAGGTCATTCCTCCAATCTTAAAAAAAGACCAGAAAAGTTCTAAGTTAAGTTTTATTTTACTCATGGGTAAATTATAACATTTAAATTATTAAAAATCTCAAGAATAACAAAAGAGCTAGGTGTAACACTAAAAATATTAATCAAGAAAAAATCAGTAGAATCTATTACTATTTTTTTTAATTTACTTTTATTAAGTACTGTTTTTCTATATAATATTTGTTTACGATGAATTATGAAAACCCATTAATTGTTCAAGGCGACCGGTCTCTTTTATTGGATGTTCATGCTCCTAAGGCAGATGAATGTCGTAATGCATTAATCCCATTTGCAGAGCTGGAAAAATCTCCAGAACATTTACACACATATAAGCTTTCTCCCTTATCACTTTGGAATGCGGCTTCTGCAGGTTTTACTTCTCAGGATGCTATTGATGTTCTGAATAAATATGCCCGTTATGATGTGCCCCAGTCTATTGTAATGTGGATTAATGAAATTAGTGGACGTTTTGGAAAGCTTAAGCTTATTGAAGGGCCAGAGGTAAAGGTTCCTGTTGAGCCTTCAAAAATTGTAAAAGAAAGTGAAAAGCAGAATAAAGAATCTGAAAAATCGGATTTTATTATCGAAAAATATCTTTATCTTGTGGCAGATTCTATTCCTGTATATAAGGAAATTGGGGCAAATCCATCTGTAAAAAAAATATTTTTAAAGAATGAACTTGATGAAACTATCATAGAGAATGGAAATCAGAAAACTCCAGAATTAGGATTTCTTTTAAAATTAACAGATCGTGGAACTGTAAAACAGCTTCTTCTTCAAGCAGGATGGCCAGTAAAAGATGAAGTTTCTTTAGCAGACGGGGAACCCTTGTCTGTAAACTTGCGAAGTGAAACACTTACTGGGAAAAAATTAGAAATTCGAGAGTATCAGAAAAATTCTGCTAAGGCACTTGTTGGTGATAAAGGACCTGGAACTGGTTTTGGCACAATTGTATTGCCATGCGGTGCAGGAAAAACTATTGTTGGCATGACAATTATGGATATGTTAAAAACATCAACCCTAATCATTACAACAAATATTTCAGCTGTACATCAGTGGATTGATGAATTACTTGATAAGACAGATTTAACTGCAGATCAGATTGCTGAATATTCAGGTGAAAATAAAGAAATAAAACCTGTTACTGTAGCTACTTATCAGGTTCTTACATGGCGACCTGCAAAAGATGGTCCATATCCTCATTTTTCAATTTTTCATGAGCGTCCATGGGGGCTTATTATTTATGATGAAGTTCATATGCTTCCAGCCCCAGTTTTTCGTGTTGTTGCAGAATTACAAGCAGTTCGTCGTGTTGGTTTAACAGCTACTTTAGTTCGTGAAGATGGATGTGAAGGCTATGTATTTAGCCTGGTTGGACCAAAACGCTATGATGTTCCATGGAAAGAATTAGAAAGAGATCATTGGATTGCAACTGCAGAATGTGTTGAAGTTCGTGTAGATTTACCTCTTGCAAGTGAAATTGATTACGCTGTAGCAAATTCTCGGGAAAAACATAGAATTTCCAGCGAAAATCCAGATAAATTACCAGTTGTTAAAAAAATTATTGAAAAATATAAGGATGATAAAATTCTTGTTATTGGACAATACTTAAGTCAGCTGGAAGAAATAGCTAAAATCTTAAATGTTCCAATCATAACTGGTAAAACACCTAATGCTCAGCGTGATTTAATATATAAGGATTTTCGCTCTGGCAAAATTCGTGTTCTTGTTGTTTCAAAAGTTGCAAATTTTGCAATTGATTTACCTGATGCATCAATTGCTATTCAGATAAGTGGAACTTTTGGAAGCAGACAGGAAGAAGCACAGAGATTGGGTCGTATTTTAAGACCAAAAGAAAGAGAATCTAAATTCTTTAGTTTAATTACCCGCAACACTGTAGAAGAAGAATTTGGTTCAAACCGTCAGAAATTCCTTGCAGAACAAGGGTACGCATACAGAATTGTTCGCTATAGTGGAGATGATAATGATTTATAGACCAACAGTTTCAGAATGGCAGGAGTCTATTCTTTCTCTTGATGACTCTCAATTTTTTGATTTAATGCGGCTTTATATTGGAGAAGTAAAAACTCCGTATAATAAGCAGCGCCTTACTGAACAATTGGCAAGCTTCATTCATAATCAGGATAATCAAAATCACATTATTAATCTTCTCGATTCATTTGATATAAGTATTTTATCTGCAATTTATTACACCAATAATCCTACAAAAGAAACACTAACCGATTTTTTTGCCGGGGATTATAAGTTAAGCGAAGTATATGCCCAGCTTTCCAATCTTGTATCCAGATTAATTCTTTTTATTCAAAAGGATAAATATTCAGATAAAGAATATTACAGAATTAATCCTCTTATTGGAGACAAATTAAATCCTTATTTGAATATTTCCAATATTCTTTTTAGTAGTCCTGTTGTTACACAAAATTATAATGATGTATTTTATCTTTCGCCTAATTTTATTGCAGCGTTTATTTCATTTTTAACTGTGTATGGATGCTCGTGTAAAAATGATGGAACAATCAAAAAAACTGATTTTTCAAAATTAGAACAGATATTTCCAGGAAAAGAAAAATGTCTTCAGTTGCTCATGAACAGTTTTGTGAACCTTTCAATTGTAAAAGAAGGTGAACGAAAAATGGAAATTGATTTTGAGCGTTTACGTCTGTTTTGTGAATTGTCTGAAGAAACTCAAATTGCCTTTTTGTGTGCAGCGGCTGGTTCAAGGTTTAGTAGAGATGGATTAAAAAAGCAGGCACAGCTTTTGCTTGATTGTATTTCATCTATTCCAGAAACCGGATATACAATTCCAACAATCACAAAACTCGCTTTTATAACGGCTTCCAATTCATTATCTGGCGTTACAAATTCAAACTCCCGCTTTTCACAGATTCTGGAAGCTGCAAAAAAAGAGGTTGATTTTGTTGGTCAGCAGGCGGGAAATCTTATAGAAGTAATGCTTGAGGCAGCTATTGAATTTGGTCTTTTGCAAGAGATTGGAAAAGATGAAAATGGTATGTCTGTTTACAAGGTTGGAAAATCTCAGACACAATCAGGCATGGAAAAAGTTTTGAATATAGATTCTGCATATACAGTTACAATTTTGCCAGGACTTCCTTTAGCAAAACTATTACCATTAACAACTTTTTTACAAATCCGCAGCTTTTCTATAGTTTCAGAGTATTCTATTACAAAGCAGTCAGTTTGTGCAGGATTTGATAAAGGATATAAACCAGAAGAAATTATTTCATATTTAAAGGATTTTTCTTCATATGAATTACCACAAAATCTTTTAATGTCTATTTCGGAATGGTATGCCAGTTATGTTTCTGCAATGATTTATTATGGTTATATTCTTAGGGTTTCTGGAAACAATATCCAAATTGCGGAAAATAATCCAAGAATAAAAAAACATATCAAAGAAAAACTAGCTGAAGGTATTTATTTGCTTGATGTTCCGCCAACTGGTGATATAAAAGATTTTATAAACGAAAGTGGCTTTGATTTTATGGGGAAAGTTAAAAATACTATAGGACAAGGCGAAAAGATTCCATTCCCAATTTTGAAAAAAGGAAATCCTCTTGTTTTTGAAAGTAAAGAAAAAACTCCATTTAATTTTCAACCGGCAGCGGAAATTCTAAAGGAGTTGAAATCAGAGCTTGCCAATATGAAGCTTGAAAAAGTGGCCAACGAAAATCTTTTGAATAGAATTAATCAAAGAATGATTATTTCAAAAGAGCAGTTAAACAAAGCTTTTGTTCGCTCTGAAATACTTGAAGCAAATGGTACTGACTATGGTGGAAAAATTCATTTAATTGATTCTGCAATTGAAGCCGGTGATTTAATGGAAATTACACTTCCAGATTCAAAAAATGCAGGAAAATATATTATACTTATTGGAAAACCAATCAGTTTAGTAAAACAAAATATGGAAGCAATTGCACGAATAAGCATTGTTCCAGAAAATAATATAGAAGGTTTTCTTGTAAGTAAAATTACACATTTACGAAGACTTAGATTTTAGATTCAGGAATAAAAAATTATGGAACTTTATATTGTAAGACATGGTGAAACTGACTGGAACAAATTAAAGAGGTTTCAGGGAAATATTGATATTGAATTAAATGAAAAGGGAAGAGAATTAGCAGGTTTATTAGGAGCTCGTTTTGAAAAAGAAAATATAACCTTTGAAAGAATTTATTCTTCTCCACTTAATAGAGCTTATGAAACTGCATGTTTAATCCGTGGACATCAAAATGTAAAAATTTTCCGGGATGAGAGACTTAAGGAAATCAGTTTTGGCGGAATGGAAGGTACTTTCTATGATGATTGGATGAATACCGACAATCCTCGAAAATATTTTTTTTCAAATGCGGCTCTTTATGTTCCCCCAGAAGGTGGTGAAAGTTTTCCTCACCTAATGGAAAGAACTAAAGCTTTTGTGCAGAATGAAATAGAACCTTTGTACAAAGATTATGGTGATAAAAAAATATTGCTTGTTGCTCATGGAGCTTTAATTGCAGGGCTTACCTGTTATTTAGAAAATCGTGATGTGGAAAACTATTGGGGAAAAGGGTTAAAAGGCAATTGCGAGGAAACTGTTTATATTTTTGATGGTAAAAGCTGGAGTCTTAAATGATTTACAAAAAAGATGCCAATGGTGCAGCAAAAGTTTTAGAAGCACTAAAAAAAAATCAGATTGTAATTATCCCAACAGATACTGTTTATGGTTTTAGTGGGCTTGTTTTAGAGAAAGATATTCCTTCCGATAAAGGAACTGATGCACAAATTCGAACAATTAAAGGCAGGGCAGAAACAAAACCTTTGATACAATTAATCGGTTGTCCACAAGATATAAAAAAGTATACCGATGATAACATTCCTGACTCCCTTTTGAATAAATGGCCTGGTGCATTAACAATTATTGTAAATACTAAGAAAACCCATCCATTGTATAAAAGATATCCAACCATCGCATTCAGATGTCCCGGCGATTTGTGGTTGCGTGAAATTATAATGAAGGCCGGTGCTCCCATATATAGTACCAGTGTTAATAGAAGCGGTTGTCCAGTGCTTGAAACTGTGCCAGAAATTGCAGCAGAGTTTGAAGAGGAGGTTGCCCTTATTATTGATGATGGGGATAAAAAAGGCGCCCTCCCTTCTACCCTGGTGGCCATGGAAAATGGACTGCCAAAAGTTTTAAGACAAGGCGCTGTGAAAATTAGGAATTAAAAATTAGGAATTAAGAATTAAGAATTAAGAATTAAGAATAATTCCTATTTCAGTAATTCCAGGTTTTTCTTTATTAATTCACATCTCTGCTTTACACAGTCTGGTGAGCGGTGTGGATCCCTTGGTGTGTTAAATGTGTAATCAATCAACTGTTCTACTGTTGTTGTAGCTACATGCATTCTTGTATCAGATGAAGCATAGTAAATAAATACTTTACCATCTTTTTCAATTGCACCATTACTGAAAACAACATTTGAAACATCACCTGTGCGTTCTTTGCCAAGAGGAACAAGGAATACGCCACTTGGTTCTGCAATTACTTTGCTTGGATCTTTTAAGTCTGTAGCATAAACATACAAAACATAGCGAAGACCATCTGCAGTATTTCTTACTCCGTGACTGATGTGAATCCATCCTTTTTCTGTTTTGATTGGTGTTGCACCAGCACCGTTTTTTGCTTCAGTAATTGTGTGATAAACCCGTTTAGAAATGATTTTTTCTTCATCAATTACAGCATTTGTAATATCATCACAAAGACCAAAACCAACTCCACCGCCACTTCCTGTATTAATAAAATCGTCCATTGGTCGAGTGTAGAAAGCATATTTTCCATCTACAAATTCAGGATGAAGACAAACATTTCTCTGCTGTGGAGATTTTTTTGTTATAAGGTTAGGAAGTCTTTCCCAAGTTTCTAAATCTTTTGTTCGAACAATACCTGCTGCTGCAACTGCCGCTCCTAAATCAGGATTGCTTGTATCTTTACTTTCAGAACAGAAAACTCCATAAATCCATCCATCTTCATGTTGTGTAAGTCGCATATCATAAACGTTTGTTTCTTCCGGACATGTATCTGGCAACTGAACAGGATAATCACGGAATCTAAAATTATCAATTCCATTTGGACTTTCTGCTACTGCAAAAAAGGATTTTCTGTCATTACCTTCAACTCGGCAAACCAGGCAATATTTTCCGTTTAAGTAAATTGCACCAGAATTCATGATTGCATTAATTCCAAGGCGTTCCATAAAAAATGGGTTTGTTTCTTTACAAAGATCATATCTCCATGTAAGAGGGAGAGAATCTCTTGTAAGAATTGGATTTACATAACGGTTGTAAACTCCATTGTAAAATGTTTTGTCGATCTTGTTTTTACGTGAAATGAATTTTTCATATTCTTTTAGTTTTTTCGAGTACATTTCATGAATCATGAATTTATCTCCTGAAAATATTAGTGTTTATTTACTTAAATATTAAACTAAATTTACTTAAAAAACAAGAATAATTTAAAAAAAAAGCAGATTAAAACCTGCTTTTTTATGTAAAATAATTAATTAAAGTTTATCAATCAGGATTGTACACTTTCCAGAAGGAACTGGTAATGTTTTTTGGGTTTGATCAATAATATTGATTGTAAAGTAATATAGTTTTTCACTTTCCATCTGAATTTCCCAACCACGAGAACTTTTATTACTTAAGATTGTAATAAGGTTACGTTTGAGAGAAAGATTTTCAATACCCATTATTTCAAGGTTTGGAATAATCCAATCTACAGTTTTTCTTGGCAAACTGATTGAAAGTCCAATTACATTTTCTATCATTAAGGCAATTGTTGAAAGTCCTACTGTAGCAAGGTAACGCTTTTTAGGGAAGTTAGGATTTCCTGGCATAATAGCTTTACCTTCTCTGTTAGGAAGATATGCTTCCCACAAGTCACCTGGTTCTTTATTTTCATTTGGCATAAGACCTTCAAGAACAAAGTATAAGTGTCTAATTGCACATTCTCTTGCAAGTTCATAGTGTCCGTATTTTTCCAAGCCTTTAATAACCATAAAGTTAAAGCTTGGCATAACACTTCCACAATAGCCATTTCCATCTTCACTAAAATGTGGATCATCAGCACTTAAAGTAGGGAATGGGTGTTCTGTTCCAAAGGAATCAGGATTATTTAAATGATCAATAAGGTTATCAGCTTTATCTGCATTAGGAATTTCTGCCAGCATTGTCCAATAAGCAGCAATTGTTTTTACAGAAAGCTTATTACCATCTTTATCAAGATCATAATAGAAACCAGTATCATTATCCCACATAAGAGAATTGATTCTTGTCTTAATTGAAAAGTACATTCTCTTATACTGGAAACTTAAATCTTTATCATTAAGAATATCCCCAAGAGCAGCCATGTAATTTGCATTAATTGCCATACATGCGTTAAAGTCGATTGGATAATATGCATCATCTCTTGGGCTGTTTTCCATTCTGCTTACAGAAGCTGGAACTGCATATAAACCATTTTCCTGTTTGAAATTTTCATCTAACCATGTAACATATTTCTGCAGGAATGGCATAACTTCTTTTATTCTGCGTTTGTTAGCTGATTTATGATACAAATTATGTTCTGCCCACGCAAACAATGGTAAACCAATTCCATTTGGGTTGCTGGAATCAAGTACAGGCTGATCATTTTCTGTATCATATTTACAACGGATTGCACCATTTTCTTCCTGACGAGCATAGAAATAGTCAATATTTTTACAGGCATCAAAATTGCGATTTGAGTATACCAAAAAGAAAGAAGAAAAGATTGAATCAAACTGATTAATAATTTTTTTAGAGTTTTCAGGATAAATAAAAAGCCCCTCATTATCCTGTTCACCAGTTTTTGGATTCATCCAAAATGCTGAAACCCAAGTCCATGTTTTGCTATAAATGTCTACAAAATCCTGATCATAAAAATGGATTTGGGGAAAATCATGCTTACTCACAAGTACTCCTAAAATAAATAACTTTTATTAAATGAATGTAAAAATCAGTATAACATAAAAATGACAAAATTGTTTAAAAAGTCGAAAAAAAAGTTTATTTTTTTGTAAATTTAGGAATTTTAGACTAGACAAGGGAATTATGAAGTATGAAGTATGAAGTATGAAGGAGGAATTAGGAATTAGGAAGGAGGAATTAGGAATTAAGCCCACAGATACTACAGATTTATAAAGATGCACGTGGATTTCTCTATAAAAAAATCCCGTTAATCTGCGAAATCTGGGGGCTTAATAATTAAATTGCAGCTAACCCTTTTTTAAGATCTTCGATGATATCATCAACATTTTCAAGACCAACACTTACACGAACCATACCACCATCAATTCCTGCTGCTACCAGCTGTTCATCTGTAAGCTGGCGGTGAGTTGCACTTGCTGGATGTAACACACAAGTACGGATATCTGCTACATGTACTTCATCTGAACAAAGTTCCAGAGCATCCATAAAGCGAACTGCGGCGTTACGTCCACCTTTAATACTGATAGAAATTACACCACAAGTTCCAAGTGGAAGATATTTTTGTGCTCGTTCGTAATATTCATCCCCTTCAAGTCCCGGGTAAGCAACTTTTGCAATTTTATCACTTGCTTTAAAGAATTCTGCAACTTTTTTTGCATTCTGGCAGTAGCGTTCCATACGGATAGGAAGTGTTTCCAACCCCATATTCAAATAGAATGCGCTCTGTGCTGCAGGATAACAACCAAAGTCTCTCATTAACTGAGTTCTTGCTTTTACAATGTAAGCTGCTTTTCCAAAATCACCAACATATTTCAAACCATGGTAAGATTCATCTGGTTCAACCATATCAGCAAATTTTCCTGTAGCTTTATATGCTTTTTCCCAATCAAAATTACCAGAATC
This sequence comes from Treponema sp., assembly GCA_018385315.1. Taxonomy (GTDB): domain Bacteria; phylum Spirochaetota; class Spirochaetia; order Treponematales; family Treponemataceae; genus Treponema_D. The sequence continues at coordinate 20,553 of JAHAZJ010000149.1, forward strand.
AACAATACAGCCACCACCCTGAACAGCATGTCCATCCATATATTTTGTTGTTGAGTGAACTACTATATCAGCACCCCATTCAAATGGACGGCATAAATAAGGAGTTGCAAAAGTGTTATCAATAATCAAAGGAAGATTGTTATTGTGAGCAGCTTTTGCCCAAAGTTCAAAATCGAATACTGTAAGAGCTGGATTTGCAATTGTTTCACCAAAAATACATTTTGTATTAGGTTTGATTGCTTTTACAATTTCATCGTAAGTTGCATTTACATCAACCCAGATACATTCAATACCAAGCTTTTTTAATGTAAAACCAAAAAGATTGATTGTTCCACCATAAATTGATGAAGAAGCAATAAAAGAATCACCTGCCGAACAAAGGTTTAATACAGAAAGCAAGGTTGCAGCCTGACCAGAAGAAGTAAGCATACATCCTACACCACCTTCCATATCAGCAATTTTCTTCTCTACAGCATCACAAGTTGGGTTAGCAAAACGTGAATACATGAATTCTGTAGGTTTGTCAAAAAGAGCTGCAACGTGGTCACAAGAGTCAAAGCGGTAAGTTGTACTCTGTACGATTGGGATTGTTCCAGGTCCGCCGTTTTCTGGTTTATAGCCTGAATGTAATACTTTTGTTTCAATTTTCATTTTATGCCTCCAGCACAAATTATATGATTTTTATTAATTATTTTCTTGATTTTCAACAACTTTTTTTGCTCCAGCACCGGCTGCAGGTTCAAGAGCAAGGTCCCCTGGTTTAATCCAATTGATTTTGCGTAATAAAAGTCCAAATGCCCAGGAAAGAAGACCTGGAAGTACAAAACAAATTATTAAAAGACCAAACCAGTTCATAAATGAAGGTGATATTGCCATTGCTCCATGAGAGATGGCAGCTTCACTTGGTTCAAACCAGCCTGTAATTACACCAATCTGTCCTACAAAACCACAGGTTCCCATTCCAGAACTTACGGCTGCGCCATTCATTTCCATTTTAAAAAGACAAGTTGATAAAGGGCCGGTTATTGCAGAAGCAATAATAGGTGGCAGCCAGATTTTAGGATTTTTAATAATATTTGGCATTTGAAGCATACTTGTTCCTAATCCCTGAGATAAGATTCCGCCCCATTTGTTTTCTCTAAAGCTCATAACTGCAAAACCAACCATCTGTGCACAACAACCTGCAACTGCGGCACCTCCAGCTAATCCTGTAAGACCAAGAGCTGCACAAATTGCTGCAGAACTGATTGGAAGTGTAAGGGCAATTCCAACTACAACAGAAACAATAATACCCATCCAGAATGGTTGTAACTGGGTAGACCAGATAATAAATTTACCAACGGAATTTGCCGCTAAACCAATATATTTTGCAGTTAATACTGTAAGTAATGCACCAGAAAGAATTGTTACTGCCGGTGTCACAATAATATCAACTTTTGTTTTTTTACTTACGAGGCATCCCATTTCTGCTGCAATAATTGCAATAATAAGAACAGCTAAAGGACCACCTGCACCTCCAGTTACATTTGCAGCTGAACCAACTGCGGCCATGGAGAATAAAACAAGGGGCGAAACCTGCATTGCAAAACCAATACCAATTGCCATTGCAGCTCCAACTACATGGGCATCAGTTGCAAAATTTCCTGCATCAACTAAAAACTGAAAAACTGGATTAACACTAAGACGTAAAAGCTGTTGACCTAAAGTTTTAATGATTGTTCCAATCAGAAGAGATGCGAAAAGCCCTTGGGCCATTCCGCTCATTGCATCAATAAAATACCGTTTAATATATTTATTCATACATCCTCCAGAATTTCTTTGTGAAAATGCATTTTACTCTCTTCTAACAGAATATTATTACACAAAGGAATTATTATGTATTATTATCATCATAATATATAGAAAAAATGGAGGCGTTTCAAATGATTGAAGTTTCCCACATTTACAAAAGTTTTGGTACTTTTCGTGCGGTGAACGATGTTAGTTTTTCTATTCCAACTGGTCAAATTGTTGGACTTCTTGGTCCTAATGGTGCTGGTAAAACAACTACAATGCGTATGATTACAGGTTTTTTAGAACCATCGGCTGGAACAATTTTAATTGACGGACAAAATATTCAGGATAATCCTGTTGAAGTAAAAAAGAAAATCGGATATATGCCAGAATCAGCACCACTGTATGGTGAAATGATTGTTAAAGATTATTTGGAATATATTGCAGCTATGCAGGGACAGGATCCTTCTGTGAAAGTTCCTGAGCTTTGCAGGGAATGTGGATTAAAAGAAGTTATGAGCAAAAATATTAGCGAACTATCTCGTGGTAACAGACAGAGAGTCGCTTTAGCCCATGCTTTAATGAATGATCCGGAAATCCTTATTCTTGACGAACCGACTTCAGGGCTTGATCCAAATCAGGTGGAAGATGTAAGAGAGATTATTCGTGAGATTGGAAAAACAAAAACTGTAATTATTTCAACCCATATTCTTAGTGAAGTAGAAACTCTTTGCAGTAATATTATCATTATTTCTGATGGTCAGGTTGTTGCTAACAGTCCAACAGAAGAACTTAAAGCTCAGTTTGGACATGCTTTAACTGTAAAGGTAACTGTAGATTCAAATAGCGTGGATGCTGCTATAACGGCTCTGGAATCAAATAGCGATGTAGATTCAATTGCAGTTTCAGAAAAAAAAGATGGAAAAAATAATCTTTGTGTTTTGAGTATTTGTATAAAAGGTAATAAAGAAATAAGACCCCAAATAATTGAATCTCTTGTAAAGGCTAAGTGTGGAGTTTATGAAATGTCTCTTCATAAAAATTCTTTGGAAGATATTTTCCACCTGCTTACTGCTGAAAAATCGGAGGAAAAATAAATGACTAAGAAACCAAGTACTTTAAGTGTAATAATGAAAAGGGAATTAAAAGCATATTTTACATCCCCTGTAGCATATATTGTTACATGTTTATTTTTGATTATAAATGGAGTTTTGTTCTTTTCATTATTTTTTGTTCAGAATAGAGCTGATTTAAGAGCATATTTTGCAAATCTTCCCCTGTTTTTATCATTCTTTGTTCCTGCTCTTACAATGAAGATTTTTGCAGAAGAACGTCGTTCAGGATCTATGGAAACTTTAATGACACTTCCTGTAACAGAGTGGGATGTGGTAACAGGAAAATATCTGGCATCCTTTTTTGGAACACTTTTAATGATTGCACCCACCTTGCTATACGTCATAACCCTTGTTATTTTTGGTTCGCCAGATGCAGGTCCAGTAATTGGTGGATATGCTGGTGCTGTTTTTTTAAGCGCTGTTTATACTGCAATAGGTTGTTTTTCATCTTCAATTACAAAAAATCAAATCATCGCTTTTTTCACAGGCCTTGCAATTTGTCTAGGACTCACTTTGTGTGATATTTTTGTAATTATTTTGCCACCTTCACTTGTAAGTTTTGTATCATACATCTCTTTTAGAGCCCATTTCGATTCAATTGCAAAAGGAATTCTTGATACACGAGATATTATTTATTTTCTTTCTGTAACTGCTTTATTTTTTGTAATGACAGTAAAAGTTCAGAAACAGACAAAAAACAGGGGGTAAAAAATTGAAAAAGATTATAGCCTGGCTTAAAAGTTCAAAATCAGATTTTGTTCTATTTATTATTTTTCTTTTGTTGATAAATGTTTTCAGCATTAATTGTTTTAAAAAGATAGATTTAACTGAATCAAAAGGTTTTTCCTTATCAAATGCAAGTAAAAATCTAGTTTCATCATTGGAAGAACCATTAAATATTCGTGTTTTCTTTGATGAAGATTTACCTTCACCATATAACAATGTTTCTCAATATGTAAAAGATCTTCTGGAAGAATATAAAGCAGCCGGAAACAAAAATTTAACTGTTTCTTTTATGGATATGTCCAAAGAGGAAAATCAGGAAACTGCACAGTTATTTGGAATCAGACAGGTTCAAGATCAAATTCTTAAAAACAATGAAGTTTCTTTTAAGTTAGATTATCGTGGAATAGCTATCACTTATGGTGATGATGTTGAGTTGCTGGATCCAATTGAATCTTCATATGGTTTTGAATACACACTTACATCAACAATTTCAAAAATGATTGCGGCATCAGATATTATGTCTGCACTTCCTCCATCTCAAAAGGTAAATGTAGATTTATACATGACAGAAGCATTAGATATTCTTCAGCCTGGAATTTGTGATGAACTTACAGATATTGTTCAGGAAGGATTTGATGTTGTAAATCAGAAACAGCAGAATAGACTAGTTTTTAAACATTCTCTTATTCAAGACAACAACGAAGTAATTGAAAAATATGGATTACCTGGAGTCAAAATCAGAAATCAGGATAATTCTATTTCACTGCTTTCTGTAGGCGTAGTTGTTTCTTATAATGATGAATTCCGTGTAGTTCCTGTGCATATAACAAATGATATTTTTGGACTAACAGTTGCAGGGCTTTCGGAAATAGAAACTTTGCTTACACAGGCAATACAATCATTGCTTTCAAAACCAAATCAGATTGCTTATATAATTGGTCATAATGAAGTTGATTTAAATAATTCTCAGTATGGTGGTGCTGCTTTCAAAAAATTACTGTCCCAATCTTACGAGCTGCTGGAAATTAATCTTTTGGAACAGGATATTCCTTTATCAGTAAATTCTGTGATTATAAATGGTCCAACAACAGATTATTCCCAGGAAGAATTATTTAAAATTGATCAGTTCCTTATGAAGGGCGGAAATCTGATGTTCTTTATGGATTCATTTGTAGAAAATCCACAACCCCAAAGTTATTCAGATTCATTCCTGGAAAATCAGAATTCCTTAGATACATTATTGGAAAAATGGGGTATTAAACGTGGTTCAAATGTTATTCTTGATCCAGCTTGTTCACAGTATCCAAGTACAGGTGAAAAAGTTTATTTCCTTCCATTACTTTCTAAAAAACAGATTTCACAGACTCATCCAATTTCAAAAAATCTTGGAAATGTTTATATGTATCTAAATGGAGCTCTTGATATTTCTTTGGCCCAGGAAGACAAAAATATTGATGTTACAGTTCTTGCAAAATCAAGCAAAGATTCTTGGGCAGAACCTATTGAAAGCTTCTATCCATCTTATACTGATATGTATCCTTCAGGAGAAGTTTCAAAGGGACCTCAAAACATTGCAGTAATTCTGGAGGGAAAATTCCAAAGCGGATTTACACAAGCTCCTGTGGAAGATGAAAGCTTTATTTCTTCAAGTCGTTTGCCAGGAAAAGTTCTTGTACTTGGTTCTGCCTTTTCAACCCGTTCCAATTTTATTCAGGGAGATGGTTCATCTGCCTATGAATTGCTACTTATGAATGCTGTTGATTATTTAAACCAGAATGAAGATTTCTGTCTTATGAGAACAAAAGGGTTAGATTTGAATTCTTTAGACATAAAATCTCCAGCCCTTGCAATGATTATGCAGTATTTTAATGAATTTGGAATTGCTATTCTTGTAATTATTACAGGCATTATAGTATGGAGAATTAGAACAAAACGCCGTAAAGAAATCAATAAAGAATATAATCCTGATGATAAACGTACTGTTGAAAAAACAAAGGCAGAAAAATAAGGAGAAGACTATGACAAAATTAAAAATCAGAAAAATAATCTTACTTTCTCTGGATGCTGTTCTCCTTGCAGTTTGTATAATTCAAGGAATTTTATTAAACAGAGATACGACAAAGCTTTTTAAAATGACTGACACTCCTGATGAAATTCATATTTATAATCAGGGACAGGATATTAATCTTGTATTCCAGGACGATAAATGGTACGTTGGACAGAATAAAGTAGAGGCTAGTCAGGCTTACGTAGAAAGTTTGATAAAGGCTATTACATCAGTTCGTGCAATTGATAAAGTTGGTTCTGTAAAAAATGAAGTTTATATTGAAAAATATCAGCTTGATGAAGAAAAATGCATTTCTATTGTAGCAAAGAAAAATGGTGAAATGATTCGTTCTTTGCAGCTTGGAAAAAATGGTGCAGATAAAAGACAGACATATGGTACTGTAGATGGAAGTGCAGATATATATCTTTTTTCAGGATCATTACGAGGCATATTTGATTTAACTGAATCTTCTTTAATAGAAAATACAGATACTGAAGAAACCGGGGATGTGGATGAAGAAACTATTCAGGCATTCCTTGGTAATATAAATGATTTAGAGGTTGAACAACAATGATAGAACTTGTAGCTTTTCTTGGAAATTATGGTCGTGAATATGAAAAAACCAGACATAATGTTGCCTGGTATTTTGAAGATTCCCTTCCTTTTGCAGGAAAAATAAACTGGCAGAAAAAGTTTAAAGGTCAATTTGCTTCTATTACGCCTTCAGAATTAGCAAATTGGGCTTGTGAATCAAAAATCTGCTCTACAAAAGAGGGAATGCCTGTAAAAGTTCCAGAAGAAGCTCCTGCTCATATTTATTTTCTTAAACCTGAAACTTATATGAACCTTTCTGGCGAGAGTATTATTGAAGTTGTAAATTTCTATAAGCTTAAACCAGAAAATGTTCTTGTAATTCATGATGAATTAGAAATGCTGCCAGGTTTTGTCAGTCTTAAATGGTCTGGGGGACTTGGCGGTCATAACGGTTTACGTTCTACAAAAGCAGTATTAAATACTCCAGATTTCTGGAGGCTCCGTTTTGGAATTGGGCGTCCATCAAATGATAAAATTTCAGTTGCCGATTATGTTCTTGGTCACTTTACAAACGAAGAACAGGAAATTATGGGAAATGTTTTTAGTCAGACAAATCTCCTTTTTGTAAAAGCACTTTTATCAAAAGAGCCTTCAAACCTCATATCTGCATGGGGAAAAAAGAATTTACTAGTATAAATAATTGCTAAAATATCGGTTTATGTGTATAGTATAAGTCTATGGCAGAAAAAAAATTCACAGTTTTGGATTTACTCGACCTTGATCTTTCTGGTCACGATGCATTGCATTTAAAGTGTATTGCGGGTAGAAGAGGTTTGCCACGTGCAATTACAATTCCAGAAATCAATCGTCCGGGGCTAGCTTTATCTGGTTTTTATGAAAACTTTGCCAGAGGAAGACTCCAGCTTTTTGGTAGAGGTGAAACTGCCTATCTTCTTAAACTTCACAATGAAAATAAAACTGATGTTTTAAAAGAATTCTTTTCAAACGAGATTCCTTGTTGTGTTTTTACATATAATCTTGAACCAACAGAAGAATTTCGTCTCCTGGCAGAAGAATATTGTGTTCCAATTTTACAGACAGATTTAACTTCAACAGATTTTTCCAGCAGAATTATTCGTGTATTCTCTAATATTTTTGCTCCTCACAAAACACTTCATGGGGTTTTAGTTGAAGTATACGGTATTGGAATTTTCTTAAATGGACATTCTGGTGTTGGTAAGTCAGAAACTGCACTGGAATTGGTAGAACGTGGACATCGTCTTGTAGCAGATGATATTATTGAATTACGTTGTGTAAATGGTAATACATTGCTTGGTCGAGGTGCAAATGCAATGATTAGCCACCACATGGAAATTAGAGGTCTTGGAATTATTAATATTTCAAAGCTTTATGGTGTTGGTGCTATTCGTAATCAAAAAGAAGTTCAATTAATTGTTCAGCTGGAAGCTTGGGATTCAAATAAATCTTACGACAGAATTGGAACTGAACAAAATTATAAAGAGTTGCTTGGAGTAAAAGTTCCACTTATTGAAATTCCAGTAAAACCTGGACGAAACCTTCCAATCATTATTGAAGCTGCTGCTATGAATGAAAGATTAAAGGATATGGGATATAACTCTGCAAAAGAATTTAATCAGAACGTATTAAAATGGATCGAAACTGGAGATGCAAAAGCCGCATTCTATGGTATTGATGATTCATACTAAAAATATAGGAGTCAACTATGGTAGAAAAAATTTTAACAGTACAGAACAGAGCTGGAATTCACGCAAGACCTGCTGCTATAATTGCCCAGACATCAAATAAGTTTGAAAGCGAAATTATTATTAAAAGTGAAGATATTGAAGTAAACGCAAAATCAATCATGGGTGTTATAGCCATGGGTGCCGGTTACAATACACAATTAACCTTCTCAATCGAAGGTCCAGACGAATCCGAAGCCGCAAGCGTTTTAGAAGATTTGTTCAATAGCAAGTTCGAGGAAGAGTAGAGCAAAACGCGAGCAGTGGCGCAGCGTTTTGACTCTACGTGTAAATGGTAAATAAAAGCGAAGCTTTTATATACCATCCAAAGAGCAAAACGCGAGCAGTGGCGCAGCGTTTTGACTCTACGTGTAAACAGTAAATAAAAGCGTTAGCTTTTATGTATAAACAGGAGATATCATGAAAGAAATTACAGAAAGACAAAAAGAAGTTCTTAATTATATTTCAGCCTTCACAGAGGAAAACTCATTTCCTCCAACTGTTCGTGAAATCAGCACACATTTTGGAATTTCCTTACGTGCTATTCAGGATCATCTTGCTGCTTTACAGAAAAAAGGTTATCTCTCGGAATCAAATAAAAGATCCCGTTCAATTAAAGTTCTTTCTGATTTAAGAGAAAAGGAATCAAAATTATATGTTGGCAAAGTTCCTTTACTGGGAACAGTGGCAGCTGGAAAACCATTGTTAAGCGAAGAAAATCTTGACGGGTACGTAAATTTAACAGAACCATTTGTTAGACCTGGAAAAAGTTATTTTGCATTACGTGTACGTGGTGAAAGTATGATTAATGCTGGAATTTTAGATGGTGATTTAGCTGTAATAGAACAGTCATCTACTGCATTAGACGGTCAGATTATTGTTGCGGTAATTGATGATGCAATTACCTTAAAAAGATATTACAAAGAATCTGAACGAGTAAGATTACAACCAGAAAATCCAGCATTTCAGGCAATTTATTGTCAGGATGTAAGAATTGTAGGAATTCTTTCAAACATAGTTAGAACATATTAATAAATGAAAAGTCCAGTTTATCTATACACAGGCCCCGAATTTGGTCAGAGAAACGATGCTATTGATGCTGTAAAAAAATCTCTTGAGCAAAAATTTGGAGACATTGACAATCATCTTTTTTATCTCATTGAAACCCCATTTAGTCAGGTAATGACTATTCTTCAAAGTGGAACATTATTTTCTAATGGGGTTTGTGTAGTTTGTAAAAATGCAGAACTTCTTAAAAAGAAAGATGATATTGAAATGCTTTCTCAGTGGTTAGAATCTCCATCTGAAAGTTCAGTATTAATTTTAGTCTCAGATGAGGTTTCTGTTGATAATAAATTAGATAAGCTTGTTCCTCCAGAAAACAAAAAGAAATTCTGGGAAATGTACGAATCTGATAAACTTCCCTGGATTTCAACTTTTTTTAACAAAAACGGATATTCCATAACTCAGGATGCCGCAAGTCTTATTTTAAGCATGGTAGAAAATAATACTTTGGCTCTAAAAAATGAATGTTCCAGATTTTTTGTACTTTTTCCAAAAGAACATGAAATTACAGATGAGGATGTTGAATCAGTTTTAATCCACACAAGGGAAGAAAATGCATTTACATTGTTTAACCAGATTGCAAAATTTTCAGATTCGCCTCAGAAAAGATTTGAAAGTGGAGTGGAAATTTTACAGAAAATCAGACTTTCAAAAGAAAATAATTCTGTAATGATAATTTCTGGTTTAGCCTCTTGTTTTAGAAAACTGGTATTATGGCATAATTTATGCTCAGGTGGTTATGAACCAGATGATTTTACATTTAAAACAAAAGGTTTTACATCAAGCACAATGAGGAAACAATACCGTAGTGCGGCTAAAATTTGGACAACAGGGCAAGCTACTGCAATTTTAGCAATTCTAGGGTCAACAGATATGGAAATCAGAACTGGAGGCTCCCTTTTAGAAGATGTGTTGCTTCAGAAGATGCTTTACGAAATAATTATAAAAAAAGGTGCCCCAATTTCAGACGCAACTATTCAATAGAAATTGAATTCAGCAGGTTTTTAAGAGATAAAAGCTCTTCTTTTGTGAATGTAATTCCTTTTCCCATTTTTTCGTGGTCAGGAGACCAGCTTCTAATATCGTATTTTGCAGGTCGTTCACTCCAGGAAACCAGGTTTAATTCAACATTCCAGCCTCCTTTTCCTTCGCTAATTACACCTAAAGTTTTTTCAATTGAAAAAGAAAAATCATCAGCCATAGCATAACTCCTTGTAAAATCTTCTGTTATCTATATTTATTATCGTTGTAACAATGAAAATTATGTAGTAAAATGTTAAAATCAAAATAAAAGTGAGGATTTGTATGAAAAAACTCGTACTATGTGCTCTTTCGGCTTTCTTAATCCTGTCTTTTGTATCATGTGGTGGTGATCCAACTAATGAGAATGACAATCCAGAAGCTCCAGTGATTACAACTCAGCCAGATGACTTTGACAGTGCAACAATTTTGGAAACAATTGAAGGTGCAAGAAAATTAGCATTGGAATCAGGTGCAGAAGATCTCGCAGCTGATAAACTTGAAGCAATCGATAAACTTTACGAAGATATCAAGTTAAAAGCAGAAGATTCTTCTGTTGATATCTCAAAAGATGGAAAAGATATTGCTGACCGTTATTTAGCATTAGCAGGTTATATTACTGCAAAAGATGCTAAAGAAAAAATTGATGGTACAGAAATGATTTCTATCGTACAGAGTTTATACGATGAAGGAAGTTCTGCTCTTGCAGATTTAGAAGAAATGTTTGATGACCCAGAAGCTACAGGTTCTCAAATGTTAGAAAAAGCAACTACAGCTACAACTTGTCTTAATTCTGCTTTAGCTGCAATTTACAAGAAAGTTGCTAAAGATGAACGTGATGCTGCAATGGCTGCAAAAAAAGATGCAGACAGTGTAAAAGCTGCTGTTTCAATGAAAACTAAATACAATGAAGCTGTTGGAAATTTCAAAACAGGTGATTCATTATATGCAATGCAGAACCCGGCAAAAGCATATGATAATTACAAAATTGCAAAAGAAATTTTCCAGGAATTATTCGAAGAAGTTTCTGCAAAACGTGAAGCAGCTTTAAAAGCAATTGAAGATGCTAAAAAAGCAGTAAGCGAAACTGAAACTTTTGCAGAAGAAGCTGATGTTCAGGCTCCAATTACAGAACCTGTAGAAGGAATTGAAGATGAAGATGCAGTTCTTCTTGAAGAAGAAACATATGCTGATCCATCAGAATCAGAAGCAGACTTGCCTGATAACCCAGAGGATCCTGTTCAAGATGCAATTAATGAAGCTGTAAAAGAAGCAACAGAAGCTGCATCTGGCATTCTTAATCCAGGAGATGCAAAATGATGAAAAAGTTAATTTCTGTTTTATTAGTAGCATTATTTACTTCAACAGTATTTGCTGCAACATTAAGTTACAAAAACAATACATATCAGAAACTTGCTGATGAATACACAAGAAAAGCAGACAGAGCAATGGATGCAGGTATGTATGATGAAGCTGTAGAATATTCAAAGAAAGCTGAAGAAAATGCAGCTCTTTCTAAGGCTTATATCGAAATGATGATGGCTCGTGGCGATGCAGAATCTGCACTTAAAACTGCAAAAACAAAGCTGGCTTGGGCTGAATCAATTGATGCACAGAATACATTCCCAATGGCTTATACTTCTGCAAAAGAAAATTATGATAACGCTGTAGCCGCATTTGACGGTGAAGATTATCCAAAAGCTATTGAATATGCAAACTTAGTTCTTGCATCTTTAGCTGGTGTTCGTGAAGTAACTCCACTCCCAGAATATTACATTGTTCGTCCATGGGCAGAAACAAAAGACTGTTACTGGAATATTTCTGGTCGTCCTTATGTTTATAACAACCCATTGCTTTGGGAAAACCTTTATCAGGCTAACAAAGACAATATGCCAGATCCAAATGATCCAAACTTAATTCACCCTGGTATGAAAATGAAAGTACCAAGTCTTACAGGTGAATATCGTTCTGGAACTTACGATCCAAAGAAATCTTATGAAGCTTACGGTAGCGAAAGCTATAAAGTAAACAGATAAGCTTGTACCATAAGTTTTAATTAAAAAGGCTGTCCGCTGGAGTTTATTAAAAACATTCCCAGGGGACAGCCTTTTTTTGTAGTATAGTAATAAATATAAAGAACTAATTTATAAAAGTTCTCATATACATCATTAATGCCGTTCCCATTAATCCATGCTGGCATGCTGGAGTTCCCATAGCATTTATTACATCTTTTTTATTCATTTCCAAATAATTAATATATTCATCATTGTCTAAAGTTTGTCTTCCTGTAAAGGTTAAATTTTGAGCAAGATAAATATGTACATGATTAGAAAACAAGGCAGGATTTGGATTCATACTGCCAAGTTTTATAAGCTTACCAGGTATAGCACCTGTTTCTTCTTTTAGTTCACGTAAGGCAGCGGCTTCTGGTTCTTCACCTCTGTCAATGACACCGCCAGGAAATTCCAAAGATAATTTTTTTTCTCCATGACGCCATTGTTTCACCATCAGAAATTTATCATCTATTTCAGGAATAACAATAACCCAGTCTTTTGTATCACAAATAATATAATCGCCTTCAAGATTTTCAGAAGATTTGCAATGATGGGATGTAACATCAAAAACAACAGTAGAAAGCAATGTTTTTTTTGATTCAGTAGACCATTTTAATTTTTCATCATCCTCATTAAAGTAAGAATTCATAAAAACTCCTGTTTATGTCGATTATATAATTAACTTAAACAACAATCTATTGTTAATGTACAGGAGTTCATATGGCAATTATTACTTTATCAAGACAAGTTGCAGCCCATGGTGATGAAATTGCAAAAAAAATATCTGAGTCATTAGGATATACTTTTATAAAACGTACAGATATAGAAAAAAGAATAATAGATTTAGGATTTGCAAAAGAAAAGTTACCAAAATATGATGAAAGAAAACCCGGTTTTTTTGCTTCTATTTCCAAAGGTATGTCAGAATATATTAATCTTACAAGATATGCTGTATTAGAAGTTGCCAGTCAGAATAACGTAGTCATTATTGGTCGTGGTTCTACACATATATTTCAAGGAATTCAAAATCAGGTTGGTATAAGATTTGTTGCTCCTATGAAAACAAGAATAGAGCGATTAATGAAAGAATTTGATTGGACAGAAAAACAAGCAATTCAACGAATAGAAGAGAGTGATGAAAATAGAAATTCATTTAATAAAAAAATATATGATGTAGAACATACAGATCCAGAAAACTACCATATGGTATTAAATACAGGTTTACTTTCAGATGAAGAATGTGCAAAGATTATTGCTGATTATGTAAAATTTAATATTACCAGTGAAGCCGAAGAGTTATCTGCCAAAAAAGTTAACAATTTATATAAGGCACAAGGGGTGATTAATAACCTGTTATACAAAAAAGAAATATTAATCGAGTCATTGCGGGCAAATTTTAATGACCAGAATATTATTCTTACAGGTTTAACAGATTCTGTTGTTAATGTTGATGAAATTCTTATGGATGTAAAAGCAGTTTTTCCAGATTATTCTGTAAAATCAGAAATTAAACTTGTCCACGATTTTAAAGCATTTCAGTAATACTCTTAAAAGGTTGACTTTTGTTCTAATTATTATAATATTTAAAAGTATTATGAAACTTTCAAACACATTTACATTTATTCGCATTTTATATGCACCAATTTTTTTGATATTGTATTTTTTGCCTATTTGGACAGGAATCCCATCTGCAATTTCTTTAATTATTTCTATTCCCTTATTGATTTTTGCAGAATTCACAGATTATTTAGATGGACATTATGCAAGAAAAAGAAACGAAGTGAGCGACTTCGGAAAAATGTTTGATCCTTTTGCCGATGTTTTCCTCCATCTTTCAACTTTTGTTTGTTATATGTTTAGTGCAGGAACCATGGGTGGATATGTAAATCCAGTAATTTTCATTCTTCTTATGTGGCGTGAAATTTCTCAAAACTTCCTGCGTATGGTTGCCGCAAAACAGGGGACTGCAATTGCTGCAAGAAAAGGTGGAAAATATAAAACTGTTTTATATATTTTCTCAGGCTTCTATGCGTTGTTCCTGGAGCTTTTAGTAAGACTTAATGCTGTACCAGATTGTTTTGGAGCACTTAAACTTGCATCTTCAATTTTGTTCATTCTTTGTGTAGTTTTAAGTTATGCTTCATTTATTGATTATTTACGTCATTTTGGAAAAGTTCTTAAGCAATAGTGTTTCAAAATAATAGTAAAAAAAAGAGGTTGCCTGTTATATTAGACAACCTCTTTTTTTTGTGCATTTTTTTATGCAATTTTTTTTATGCAGTTATAGCAATTTTCTTTGGTGAAGCAACTGGCTTTTTCTGCATATTAATTGTCAAAACACCATTTGTAAAACTTGCTGTAATAGCTTCGCTGTCTACATCAGAAGGTAAAGTAAATCTTCTGCAAAAAGTTTGTGAATGTCTTTCTTTAAGAATGTATTTTTCTTTTTTGTCAGACTTCTTTTCCTTGGTTTCTTCTTCAACAGATGAAACTATAAGATTGTCGTGATCCAATTCAATGTTTACATCTTTTTCACAGCGACCAGGTAATTCCATTTCTAAAGTGTAGGCATTGTTTTCTTCTTTTATGTCTACCTTTGGAGTTGCAAGAGAAGTTCTGTATACAACTGGTGAATAGTCAGTTCCAAAAATGTCGTTGAAAAGTGAATTAAAAGTAGAAAGTTCGTTCATGATAACACCTCTTATTTTTTTTAATTTTTTGTACTTACTGTACACTTAATATATAGCAAGTTTCGTGCCAAGTTCATAAAAATTCTTATTTTCTATTATTTTGGGGGCAAAATTAATTTAAAAGCGTTAAAATCCCACTAAAAACCGGTGTTCCAGGGCTCGGTAACCCTCGGTCCTCTCAAGTTCGGACGGCCATAAAGGCCCCCTTCCATACCGGGCCCCATGGGTCTATGAGTAAAAATGACCCGTTTGATTCATTAAAATTTTGATTTTGAGTAAATAAGTCTCATTTTGAAAAAACAGTTTTTATAATATCTTTTATTGTGGAAACAAAAATACCCTCTTTTTCAGGACATACCACATTACAAAAACCTAAACTATTTGCCGCTTTTATTCTCTGTTTTGCTTTGTTTACAGGGCGAATTTCACCTGCAAGACTTAATTCACCAAAAACAGCAAAATCGTTGTTTAATGCAAGATCAGTTCTTGCAGAATAAAGGGCGACGGCAAGGGCAGCATCAATAGAACTTTCTTCTAATCTGACTCCTCCGGCAACATTTATATAAATATCCTGATCTGAAAAAACTATTCCACATCGTTTTTCTAAAACTGCTGCAATTCTTGCAACACGTCCAGAATCAATTTTCTCACTATAAACTCTGGAAATGGAAGCTTTTGCCGGAACAGTCAGGGCTTGAATTTCAACTAAAAATACTCTGGAACCTTCAAAAACCGGGGTGCAACATACTCCAGCAGGCTGGGAAGTTGTTCTTCTTGTAAGAAATAAAGATGCTGGATCAGCTACACATTCAAGACCTTTTTCACTCATAGAAAAAATTCCTAATTCATCAACTGAACCGAATCTATTTTTCTGTGCATGTAAAAATCGTATATCATCATTATTTTTTTCAAAAGAAATAACAGTATCCACCATATGTTCCAGAGATTTAGGTCCTGCAATGGCACCTTCTTTAGTAACATGGGCTGTCATTATTAAAACACTGTCCCGTTCTTTTACCCAGCTTATAAACTCATTTGCACAATATTTAAGCTGATTTATTGTTCCAGGAATTACACCCGCTTCTGCAGAATAAATCGTCTGAATCGAATCTATAATCACCAGTGTTGGTTTTAGGGAATCCAGTGCATCAAGACTATCTTCCAGTCTGCTGGTACTTAATAACTGAATACCATTGCAATTTATTCCCAATCTGTTTGCTCTTTCTTTTATTTGCCCCAAAGATTCTTCGCCACTAATATATAAGACAGTAGAATCATTATTTAATTTTGAAATTGTTTTGGCAGCTGTTTGTAATAGCAAGGTGGATTTACCAATACCAGGTTCACCACCTAAAAGAATTGCAGAGCGAATTGCAGCTCCTCCACCTAAAACACGGTCAAACTCATCTATACCAGTAAATAAACGTGAGTTATTTTGAGCTTCAACAGTCTCAAGATTAACAGGTTTTTGTTTTTCAACTAAAACATTTCCTCTTCCAGCCGGTGATACAGCATTTTTATCAAGTATAATTTCTTCCAGACTGTTCCATTCTCCACATTCAGGACATCTTCCAAGCCAACGAGGTTGTGAATAACCACAGTTACTGCATTTATAACTAATGCTTCCATTTTTTTTAGCCATGTTAATTTTCCTTTTTATCTAAGAATAGTATACCTTGATAATTATAAAATTCTGTAATAATTACAAAAAAAGTATTCTAAAATATTGACAACTAAATCGTAGTGAGATATATTAAAGACAGCTTGTAAATAAGCTGATAAACTCTCTCCGATGTCCAGCAATGCTGGACGGCAAGGTTCTCTTTTAGTGTTACTGTCTGAGAACCTTGTTTTTTTTTAACCCGAATTAGTTTTGGAATTAAAAAAGCAAGGTTATTTATTTTCCTGTGTTATAACCGAATTTGGTGCAACAGAAGATGTTACCCATGTGTTACCACCAATTACAGAACCTTCACCAATAACAGTATCGCCACCAAGAATTGTTGCATTTGCATAAATTGTTACATTATCTTGAATTGTTGGATGTCGTTTTTTATCTTGCAAAACTTTTTTTACACTTAATGCACCAAGTGTCACTCCCTGGTAAATTTTTACATTGTTACCAATAACACAGGTTTCTCCAATAACGACACCTGTTCCATGGTCAATAAAGAAAGATTCACCAATAGAAGCACCAGGATGAATATCAATTCCTGTTTTACCATGAATATGTTCGCTCATAATGCGAGGGATAATTGGAATACCATTTTTATATAGAAAGTGGGAAATTCTGTTTACAAGTATAGCTTCTAATCCAGGATAAGATAAAATAACTTCTTCATTGCTTCTTGCTGCAGGATCTCCATTCAAAGCAGCCTGGGTATCTAATTGAATTTTTCTGCGAATTTCAGGAATTTCTTCAAGTAATGCAATAGAGGCTTTTTCAGCAAGTTTAAAACAGTGAGATTCAACAATTAAAGAAGGGTCTCTATTTGTTCGGGATAAAGTATAAATCAAGGCTTTTTGAATTTCTTTGGTTAATTTTGCAATAATATTATTAACTTTTTCACCGGTAATATATCTTATGTTTGAAGGATTAATTTCTTCTGCAGTTCTAAAACCTGGAAAAACAAGACTTTGTAAATCAGATAGAACTGAAACTACATTTTGTCTGTTAGGAAAGTTTTCTGCATCATTGCGATTAACTAGACCATAATCATCATATGATTTTAAAATACTTTCAATAATTTTATCTGTTTGCATAATAACCTCGTTGATGATATTATCACAGAAAGAAGATAATTTCTATTAAAGAAATTCTATGAATTTTTACAAATTCCTTGTTGAATTTATTGACATTATTTTCATCTTAATTTATAGTTTCAAAACGCACGATTTTAAAAGCTGTGTGGAAATAATCTGCAATGCCCATGTAGCTCAGTTGGTAGAGCACCACATCGGTAATGTGGAGGTCTGCAGTCCGATTCTGCACATGGGCTTTAAAACAGTATAACAGTTAATGAGAATTAATTAGGAGTAAGATATGGGAAGCAAGAAAAAGGGCGCCGTAGAAATTATCGCTTTACAGTGTACAGAATGTAAGAGAAAGAATTATACTACTTACAAAAATCGTAAAAATATTACTGGAAAGTTAGAAAAGAATAAGTATTGTCCTTTCTGCCGAAAGAGTATTTTACATAAAGAAACAAAAGCAAAATAATTTAGGTATCTAATTATCAGTATTTGCTGATGATTTTATATATAGGGCAGTAGTTCAGCTGGTAGAGCAGCGGTCTCCAAAACCGCCTGTCGTGGGTTCAAATCCTGCCTGCCCTGATTTTTTAAAGGAATTAAGTATTATGGGTAAAGTATTTCAGTTTTTCCGTGAAAGCAAAGCAGAATTAAAGAAAGTTGTATGGCCAACTAAAGATGATGTATTCTCTTCAATCAGAGTTGTAATTGTATCAACATTCATTATTGCTATAGTACTTGGATTGTTTGACTGGGGCTTTACAGAATTATTCCGTTTAATAATGAAATAGGACGGATTAAAGATGTCAAGAAGTTGGTATATTCTTAATACTTATACAGGCTACGAAGGAAAGATTGAAAGAACAATCAGATCACTTTTAGATAAGAAAGAAATTGATTCATCTGTTGTTCTTGATGTAAGAGTTCCTGTTGAAGAAGTTGTAGAAATAAAAGACGGTAAAAAAAGAACAAGAAATAATAAATTTTTACCAGGCTACTTAATGCTTGAAATGGATTTACCAGAATTAGGTTGGAAAGAAACTTGTTCTAAATTGTATCGTATACAGGGCGTATCTGGTTTTGTAGGAAATATTAGTCGTAATAATCGTCCAAGACCAATAACAAATGACGAAGCAAAAAATCTTTTGATGAAATCTGGTGCAATTAAGGGTGAAAAACAGACTCGTGTTAAACCAAGTTTCTCTGTTGGAGATATTGTTAAAATTAACGATGGACCATTTGCTTCATTTACAGGAACTATTAAAGAAATCTTCCTTGATAAGGAAAAAATGAGTGTAGAGGTTCAGATTTTTGGACGTCCAACACCTGTTGAATTAAATTTCTTACAGGCTGAAAAAGCTTAGTATATAAAACCTGCAGTTTTGAAAATTGCGGGTTTTAATTGTTTTTTGGCAAAATCAGGGATTTATGTTTCCCAAACATAAATCATTAATCCTGTTTTTGGGAGAGGTACAAGTCCGTTGGACAAAGGTATCTCGTTAGTAAGAAACCTTATGGTTCTTACACACCAATTTTAGGAGAAATAAAATGGCTACAAAAAAAGTTTCTGCTATTATCAAATTGCAGTGTCCTGCAGGAGCAGCAACCCCAGCCCCTCCAATCGGTCCAGCTCTCGGACCTCACGGTGTAAGTGCTCCAAAATTTGTTCAGGAATTCAATGACAGAACAAAGTCTATGGAAAAAGGATTGGTAATCCCTGTTGTTATTACAGTTTACCAGGACAAATCTTACACATTCATTCTTAAGACTCCTCCAGCAGCAGTTCTTATTAAGAAAGCATGTAAACTCGATAAGGGTTCAGGAAATCCTCTTCGTGATAAAGTTGCTACTCTTTCTAAAGCTGACTTGGAAGAAATCGCAAAAACAAAAATGCCAGATATCAATGCAAATGATATTGAAGCAGCAAAAAAAATCATCGCCGGAACAGCACGTTCAATGGGCGTAGAGGTGGAGCAGTAATATGAAACATGGAAAGAAATATAATGCAGCTGTTGCAAAATATGATCTTACAAAAAAATATGACATCGCTTCAGCTTGTAAAATGATTCAGGATATGAAGTTTGCAAAGTTTGATGAAACTGTAGAAGCTCACGTTGCTCTTCGTCTTGAAAAAAATGCTACTGTTCGTGATACATTGGTATTCCCAAATCAGTTCCGTGGCGAAAAGAAAGTATTGGTATTCTGTAAAGATGACAAAGTAAAAGAAGCTTTGGATGCTGGTGCAGCTTATGCTGGTGAAGAATACATCGAAAAAGTAAAGGGTGGTTGGCTCGATTTTGACGTTTGTGTTGCTACACCTGATATGATGAAAGATGTAGGTCGTCTTGGTATGGTTCTTGGTCGTAAAGGTCTTATGCCTAACCCAAAAACTGGTACTGTAACTCCAGATGTTGCAAATGCTGTTGCAGAACTCAAGAAAGGTCGTACAGAATTCCGTGCTGATAAAGCAGGTATCGTACATATTGCTGTAGGTAAATGTTCTATGGATGCAGATAAGATCATTGCTAACTTCAACACACTTCTTTCTGAAGTAAGTAAGAAAAAGCCTGTTGGAACAGCAGCAGGATTTATCCAGTCTGTTTCTGTAAGTTCATCTATGGGCCCAGGTGTTTGGGTTGACTTCAAGGAAGGTGAATAATGGCAGTAAGAGCAAAGAAAATTCAGCCAGCTAAAACAGCTGCAATTGAAGAAGCAAAAAAGATATTTGCTGATTACAGCGATTTTATTTTTGCTGACTACCGTGGATTGACAGTAGAACAGATTACTGCTCTCCGTGATAAACTTCGTGAAAAGAACGCTGTTCTTAAAGTTGTAAAAAATAACTTTGCACGTATCGCTTTCGAAGATATGAAAGTTGAAAACGTTTCTGATTATCTTAAAGGCCCTACAGTTGTAGCAATGGCTAAAGAAGATTCAAACGAAGTTGCTAAAGTTCTTTTCGACTTTGCAAAAGATGCTCCAGCTCTTTCAGTAAAAGGTGCTAGCATTGCAAATGAAATCTATGATCAGGCTAAAATCGAAGCTTATTCAAAGGTTCCTGGAAAGAAACAGCTTTATGCTATGCTTATGTCTGCAATGAATGGTCCAATCCAGAAACTTGCAGCTACATTACAGGCTTACGCAGACAGCAAATCAGAATAGGATTTACTATTCAAAAATTAAACATTATACCTGGTCAGGCTTCATAACTGTCGACTGTCCGGGTTAAAAAGCGAAAATGCTCAGTAGAGATAAATTCGCAACCACTTAAGTGGAAATAAAAATATTTATTGTAAGGAAGACAATATGGCAGTTACAAAAGAAGAAATTCTCGACACAATCGCAGCTATGTCAGTTCTCGAAGTATCAGAACTCGTAAAGGCAATGGAAGAAAAATTTGGTGTTACAGCAGCAGTTGCAGTAGCAGCAGGTCCAGCAGTAGCAGCTGGTGGTGCAGCAGAAGAACAGACAGAATTCACAGTTACATTGGAATCATTCGATGCAGCTCAGAAAATTCCTGTTATCAAAGCTGTTCGTGAAATCACAGGTCTCGGACTTGGTGAAGCTAAAGCTCTTGTAGAAGGTGCTCCAAAAGCTCTTAAAGAAGGTGTAAGCAAAGCTGACGCTGACGAAATGATTAAGAAAATCGAAGCAGCTGGTGGTAAAGCTAGCAAGAAATAATAGTTTCATAGCTTAGAAACTATATTCAGGGGATGCCTAAAGAAGTAATTCTTTGGGTATCCCCTTTAGTCGTATTTAGAACAATTGTCATATTAATGACAGAATCAGTTTTATCTGTGCTGTACAGAGTTTCTAGTATGTAGCAGATAATCAACTGAACAAAATATCAGGGGGAAATGATGTTCGCGAAAACACGGACTATCAACCGTCAGTACATTGGTAAAGATATTCAAAGCTTTATGGATGTACCAAATCTTATTGCAATCCAGACAGCATCTTATGAAAGTTTTCTTCAGGCTGATGCCTTAAAAGAAAAGAAAGAAATTTTACAGCAGGGACTTCAAGACGTATTTACATCTACATTCCCAATCGAAAGTCCTAATGGTGATATGGCTCTGGAATATGAATTCTATGAATTGGATTGGGACAATATTAAATTTTCCGAAATTGAATGTAAAAAGAAGGGTTTAACTTATTCTGTTCCTTTAAAAGCTAGAATTAGTTTAAATTTCCTTCAGACTGGAGCTATTCTCCAGAAAGATATATACATGGGAGATATTCCTCTCATGACAGATCGTGGTACATTCGTTATTAACGGCGCAGAACGCGTTGTTGTATCACAGATTCACCGTTCTCCAGGTGTAATTTTCTGCCATGACAAAGGTCTTTATTCTTCTCGTATTATTCCTTACCGTGGTTCATGGTTGGAATTTGAAATTGATCAGAAAAAAGAATTAATCTTCGCTAAAATTGACCGCAAAAAGAAAATCTTAGGAACTGTATTCCTTCGTGCTCTTGGTTATTCAACCCGTGAAGAAATTATTCGTTGTTTCTATGATGTTGAAGATATTGATGTAAAATCAGACGCAGCTTCAAGAGAAGCACTGGTTGATAAAGTATTGGCTGATGCAATCATCATTAAAGATGAAAATGGTGAAGAAAAACGTCTTTTTAATGCAGGTGCCAAACTTCATCCTCATGATGTTGATGAACTTGTTGCAAATAATATCGAAAAAATTTGTGTAATCAGATTTGATACAAGAACAGGAAATGGCGAAAATACTTCTTTGAATTCACAGATGATTATTAACTGTTTTGAAAGAGAAGAAGTTAAATTTGTAAGAGAAGGTTCAGTAGATAACGAACCTACTAAAGAAGATTGTCTTGCAGCAGTTTATGCAATTCTTCAGCCTGGTGAACCAATGACTGTAGATCAGGCAGAAAAAGATTTGAACTCACTGTTCTTCTCTGAACGACGTTATGATCTTGGTCGTGTTGGTCGTTACAAGTTGAATATGAAATTTGGTTACGATGATGATGTAAAAGATTTTACTCTTATCAAAGATGATATTATCAATACAATGAAAACTCTTATTAAAGTTTACATTGGTGAAGAACAAATTGATGATATTGATCATTTAGGTAACCGTCGTGTTCGTTCTGTTGGTGAATTGATGACTATTCAGTTGAAATCAGCATTTGCCCGCATGGAACGCATTGCAAAAGAAAGAATGAGTCTTAAAGAAACAGATACAATGAAACCTCAGGATTTGATTTCTATCAAACCTATTGTTGCATCTATTAAGGAATTCTTTGGTTCATCACAGCTTTCTCAGTTCATGGATCAGGTAAACCCTCTTGCTGAACTAACACATAAACGTCGTTTGAATGCTCTTGGTCCTGGTGGTCTTTCTCGTGATCGTGCTGGTCTTGAAGTTCGTGATGTACATTATTCACATTATGGTCGTATGTGTCCTATTGAAACTCCTGAAGGTCCAAACATTGGTCTTATTGTTTCAATGGCTATGTTCACAAAAATCAATGATTATGGTTTTCTTGAAGCTCCATTCCGTAAAGTTGAAAATGGTAAGGTAACTGATAAGGTTGAATACCTTACAGCAATGGAAGAAGATAAATATTACATTGGTCAGATTGTCGAAGGTCTTAAATCTGATGGTTCATTCCCTACAGAAACAATTCCTTGTCGTAAACATGGGGACTATACTCAGCGTTCACCTATGGATGTTCAGTATATTGACGTTTCTCCTCGCCAGGTAATTTCAGTTTCAGCTTCTTTGATTCCATTCCTTGAACATGACGATGCTAACCGTGCTCTCATGGGTTGTAACATGCAGCGTCAGGGTGTTCCATTGTTGTTCCCAGAACCACCTCATGTTGGTACTGGTATGGAAAGAAAAACAGCATACGATTCAGGTGTACTTGTAAAAGCAAATCGTGCCGGTGTTGTTTCATATGTTTCAAGTGATACTGTAAAAGTAAAAGTTGATGGCTCTGATGAGGTTGATACTTATACACTTTTGAAATATCAGAGAACAAACCAGGATACTTGTTATCATCAGCGTCCTACAGTAGAAGTTGGTGAAAAAGTAGAAAAAGGTAGTGTTCTTGCAGATGGTCCAGCAACATTTAATGGTGAACTTGCTCTTGGTAGAAACCTCTTAGTTGGATTCGTACCTTGGAATGGATACAACTATGAAGACGCCGTTTTGATTTCACAGAGAGTTGTTCGTGAAGATATGTATACTTCTATCCATATCAAAGAATACTCTATTGAAATTCGCGAAACAAAACTTGGTCCAGAAAAGATTACTCGTGATATTCCTAATACTTCTGAAAAAGCTCTTGCTAATCTTGATAGTGAAGGTATTATCCGTATTGGTTCTAAAGTACGCTCTGGTGATATTCTTGTTGGTAAAGTTACTCCAAAATCGGAAACAGAAACTACTCCAGAATTTAAGCTTTTGAACTCAATCTTCGGTGAAAAAGCTAAGGAAGTTCGCGATAGTTCACTTCATGTACCTCATGGAGTAGAAGGTATTGTAATTGATATCCAGCAGTTGAGTCGTCTTAACGGTGATGATTTGAACCCTGGTGTAGATAAAGTTGTAAAAGTTCTTATTGCTAACAAACGTAAGTTACGTGAAGGTGATAAGATGGCTGGTCGCCACGGAAACAAAGGTGTTGTTTCTCGTATTTTACCAATTGAAGACATGCCTTATTTGGAAGATGGTACTCCACTTGATGTTTGTTTGAACCCACTTGGTGTACCTTCTCGTATGAACATTGGACAGATTATGGAATCTGAACTTGGTATTGCTGGTAAATATTTGAATCAGTTCTTTGAATCACCAGTATTCCAGTCTCCATCACAGAAACAAATTGCTGATAAACTTGAAGAAGCAGGTCTTCCAAGAAGTTGTAAACAGATTGTTCACGATGGTAGAACAGGTGAAGCTTTTGTAAATCCAATTTTCGTTGGTGTAATTTATTATCTTAAACTTCATCACCTTGTTGATGATAAGATGCACGCTCGTTCAACAGGTCCTTACTCACTTGTTACTCAGCAGCCACTTGGTGGTAAAGCTCAGTTTGGTGGTCAGCGTCTTGGTGAAATGGAAGTTTGGGCTCTTGAAGCTTACGGTGCCGCAAACACATTGCAGGAAATGATGACAATTAAGTCTGATGATATGAATGGTCGTTCTAAGATTTATGAATCTATCGTAAAAGGTGATCCATCATCTCCAATCGGAATCCCAGAATCATTCAATGTATTGGTTCAGGAACTTCGAGGTTTGGCTCTTGATTTCACAATTTATGATGCTAAGGGTAAACAGATTGCTCTTACAGAACGTGATCAGGAATTAATTGAAAAGAATGCTTCCGGTTTTGATAAGGAGGATAAAAATGCGTGATGTACAGGATTTTGACAGCTTAAAAATTAAACTGGCTTCTCCAGAAACTATTAAATCATGGTCATATGGTGAAGTTGAAAAACCTGAAACTATTAATTATAGAACACTTCGTCCAGAGAAAGCAGGTTTGTTCTGTGAAAAAATCTTTGGTACAACAAAGGAATGGGAATGTTACTGTGGTAAATTCAAATCTATCCGTTATAAGGGTGTTATTTGTGACCGCTGTGGCGTTGAAGTTACTCATTTCAAAGTACGCCGTGAAAGAACAGGTCATATTGAACTTGCAGCACCTGTAAGCCATATTTGGTATTACCGTTCAGTTCCTAGCCGTATGGGTCTTCTTCTTGATCTCCAGGTAGCAGCTCTTCGTTCAGTTTTGTACTATGAAAAATATATTGTAATTGATGCTGGTGATACTGACCTTAAAAAAATGCAGTTACTTACTGAAGATGAATATCAGACTGCATTGGATCATTATGGTAATGCTTTCCATGCTGATATGGGTGCTGAAGCAATTAAAACATTGCTGGAAGGTCTTGATCTTGATGCCTTAGCTGCTGAATTGCGTTCAAAGATGATTGAAAAGGGACAGAAGTCAGATAAACGTTTACTTCGTCGTATTGAAATTGTAGAAAATTTCCGTGCATCTGGAAATAAAGTTTCCTGGATGATTTTGGATGTAATTCCTGTAATTCCTCCAGAGTTGCGCCCTATGGTTCAGCTTGATGGTGGACGTTTCGCTACATCTGACTTAAATGATTTGTATCGTCGTGTAATTAACCGTAATAATCGTTTAAAGAAATTGCAGCAGTTATCTGCTCCAGATATTATTATCCGCAATGAAAAACGTATGCTTCAGGAAGCAGTTGATGCATTGTTTGATAATACAAAACGTAAACGTGCAGTTAAGGGTGCTTCAAATCGTCCTCTTAAATCAATTTCAGATATGCTTAAAGGTAAACAGGGTCGTTTCCGTTTGAACCTTCTTGGTAAACGAGTTGACTACTCTGGACGTTCTGTAATTGTTGTTGGTCCTGAATTGAAGCTCTGGCAGTGTGGTCTTCCTACAAAAATGGCTCTGGAATTATTCAAGCCATTCTTGATGAAAAAACTTGTTGATAAAGACGTTGTATTTAACATTAAGAAAGCAAAAATGCTTGTAGAATCTGAATCACCAGAAGTATTTGCTATTCTTGATGAAGTAGTTAAAGAACACCCTGTTATGTTAAACCGTGCTCCTACACTTCACCGTCTTGGTATTCAGGCATTTGAACCTGTATTAGTAGAAGGAAAAGCTCTTAAACTTCACCCACTGGCATGTAAAGCTTTCAACGCCGACTTCGATGGTGACCAGATGGCTATTCACGTACCATTAACACAGGCTGCTCAGATGGAATGCTGGACATTGATGCTTTCTGCAAGAAACTTACTTGACCCAGCAAACGGTAATACTATCGTTGCTCCATCTCAGGATATGGTTCTTGGTATTTATTACATGACAGCTATAAAACCAAATGCAAAAGGTACTGGAAAACGCTTTAGTTCTCCTGATGAAGTACGTCTTGCTGCTGAAAGTGGAAATATTGAATGGCAGGCACTTATTAAAGTTCCAGCTCCAAAAGCTTCTTTTGATTCGAAAGCTCTTAAAGTTAAGGGTGATGAAGAATTTATTAGTGGAACACAAGATTTTGCTGAAGGTGATTTAATTGAAACTTCTGCTGGTCGTCTTGCATTCAATGAAGCAATGCCAGAAGGTGTTGATTATGTAAACCGTCAGATGTTCGATAAGTCTCTTAAAGCTATGATTGAACATGTATATCATACAAAAGGCTCTTGGCTCACAATTCAGATGCATGATGCAATCAAAGATGTAGGATATAAAAACGCTACATTCTATGGTGCAACACTTTGTATGGATGATATTCTTGTTCCAGATGTTAAAAAAGAAATGATCGAAAAAGCAAATGCTGAAGTAGATGCAGTAATTAAAAAGGCTAGTAAAGGTCTTATTACTTCTGATGAACGCTATAATAAAGTTACTAACATCTGGTCTAGAACTAATGAACAGCTTACAAAGATCATGATGGATAACCTTGAAAAAGATAAAGATGGTTTCAATACTATCTGGATGATGGCTAAATCTGGTGCCCGCGGTTCTCGTGGTCAGATTTCTCAGCTTGCCGCAATGCGTGGTTTGATGACAAAACCTAATGGTCAGATTATTGAACTTCCTATTCGTGCAAACTTCAAGGAAGGTCTTTCGGTTATCGAATACTTCATTTCTACAAACGCCGCTCGTAAAGGTCTTTCCGATACAGCGCTTAAAACAGCTGATGCTGGTTATATGACCCGTCGTCTTGTTGATGTTGCTCAGGATGTTGTAATTAATGAAGAAGACTGTTGTACAATCAATGGTATTGATTATGCTGCAATAAAAGATGGAGATGATATTAAAGTTCATCTTAAAGACAGAATTGTAGGTCACTTTACTATTGAACGTGTTGTTCATCCAATTACAGGCGAACTTCTTTGTGATGTTAATCAGTATATTGATGAAAACATGGCTGCTTTAATTGAAGAAGCTGGTGTTGAAAAAGTAAAACTTAGAACAGTACTTACATGTGAAGCAAAACATGGTATTTGTGTAAAATGTTACGGTAAAAACCTTGCACGTAATAAGATTGTTGAAATTGGTGAAGCAGTTGGTATTATTGCTGCTCAGTCAATTGGTCAGCCAGGTACACAGCTTACACTTCGTACATTCCACTCTGGTGGTACTGCAGATGTAGCTACAGATGATGATAGAATTGTTCTTAAGTTCAATGCATTCATTAAAGATATTACTGGTACACATGTTGAAAAAGATGGAAACTGGTTATTTACTCGTAAAGGTACAATGACTGTAATCCGAATTCTTGATCAGATTGATTTTAATTCTTCTGACAAAATTCTTGTTAGTGATGGTGAAAAGGTTATGCGTGGTAGTCCACTCATTAATCAGAACGGAAAAGATGTTTGTGCATCTGTAAACGGTTCAATCATCATTAAAGATAATGTTCTTTATCTTGTAAGTAAGGAACAGGCTCTTACAATTTCAAACGGTTCTACAATTTATGTAAAAGCTGGTGACATTGTTAAGAAAGGTGAAGCAATTGGTAAATTCGAACAGTACTTTGAACCAATTCTTGCTGAAAGCGATGGTTATATCCACTTTGAAGATATTATCGTTGGTTCTACACTTGAAGAAAAACATGATCTTAAAACAGGCATGGTAGAAAGAGTTATTTCTGATCTTCACCTTGATGTAAAACAGCCAAGAATCTTTATTACAGATGAAGCTGGAAACGAAATGGGAACATATTACTTACCTGCAGGTGCTAACCTTGTTGTAGAAGATAAAGCTCCTGTTAAAGCCGGTGATATGCTTGCTAAGATTCCAAAAGAAGCTGTTAAATCAAACGATATTACTGGTGGTCTTCCACGTGTATCTGAATTGTTTGAAGCTCGTAAACCAAAAGTTCCTTGTGTACTTGCTCAGATTTCTGGAACAGTTAAATTCAAGGGTATTACTAAAGGTAAGAGAATTGTTACTATCGAAGATGAATTCGGTAAAGTATTTGAACACCTTGTATCTATGACAAAACGTATGATTGTACGTGATGGTGATAAGGTTGAAGCAGGTGAACCATTGTGTGCTGGTGCTCCAGTTCCACAGGATGTACTTGCAATTCTTGGTGAAAATGCATTACAGAATTACTTGATGGATGAGATCCAGGGTGTTTATCGTACACAGGGTGTAGAAATTAATGATAAACATATTGGTATTATTGTTCGTCAGATGCTTAGAAAGGTAGAGGTTGTAGCCGTTGGTGATACAAGATTTATTTTTGGACAGCAGGTTGATAAATATAAGTTCCATGAAGAAAATCAGCGTGTAATTAATGAAGGTGGACAGCCAGCTATTGGTCGTCCAATGTTCCAGGGTATTACTAAAGCATCTTTGAATGTAGATTCATTCATTTCTGCTGCATCATTCCAGGAAACAACAAGAGTTCTTACAAATGCTGCTATTTCTGGTGCAACTGATGGTTTACACGGTATCAAGGAGAATGTTGCAATTGGTCACATGATTCCTGCTGGTACTGGTATTAAGAATTATAAAGACATTAAGCTTTTTGATGATGGTGATAAAGATTTAGATGTTCAGATGAATGAAATTCTTGAACGTCGTCGTCAGGAAGAAGAAACTGAATCTGTAGTTGAAGAAGCAGCTTATGATTCAGAAGAAAATGACTAAAAAATAAATAAATTCCAAAGCAGGCAATTGACAACTTGCTTTGGAATTTTGTATATTTTTAGAACATATTTTTCGTTAATTTCTTCCGGGGTGCTGACCGGAATAGTAATAGGAGAATAGGCGATGCCTACAATAAATCAATTAATTCGTCAGGGTCGTAAATCTGCTGCGAACAAAACAAAAGCTCCCGCACTTGAGTCTTGTCCACAGAAACGCGGTGTTTGTACACGTGTTATGACTCAGACACCAAAAAAACCAAACTCAGCATTGAGAAAGATTGCTCGTGTTCGTTTGTCAAATGGTATTGAAGTAACTGCATACATTCCAGGTATTGGACATAACTTGCAGGAACACTCAGTAGTATTAGTACGTGGTGGTCGTGTTAAGGACCTTCCTGGTGTACGTTATCACATCATTCGTGGTACAAAAGATACTCTCGGTGTAGAAGACAGAAAACGTGGCCGTTCAAAATACGGTGCTAAAAAACCTAAGGCTTAATGGAGGACTAAGATGGGAAGACATAAGAAATCAATCGAACGTCCATTATTGCCAGACGTTAAATACAACTCAAAAGTTGTTTCAAAATTTGTTTGCCGCATGATGCTTGATGGTAAAAAAGAGACTTGCCAGAAAATCATTTATCAGGCAATGGATAACCTTAAAGCTAAAACTGACAAGGATCCACTTGAAGTTCTTTTAAAGGCACTTGAAAATGTAAAACCAATGGTAGAAGTTAAATCTCGCCGTGTTGGTGGTGCTACATATCAGGTTCCAATGGAGATTCGTGAATCACGTCGTGAAGCTCTTGCTATGAGATGGATTATTGAAGCTGCTCGTAACAGAAGTGGACACGGAATGGCTGAAACACTTTCTTCAGAACTTTTGGATGCTTACAATAATACTGGTACAGCTTACAAGAAACGTGAAGATGTACACAAAATGGCTGAAGCTAATAAAGCTTTTGCTCACTACAGATGGTAGAATTGCTAATCTGATAGAAATGGGATATTCTTTTGTGAATATCCCATTTTTTTTGACAAAATAGCTTTTATGGTATTGAATAAAAAATCTAAAAAGTGTATAAATTAAGAACTAGTCTGTTTTACATAACAGTTATTGGGTTCTTTGAGAGTCAGGCAGAGTTTAATTGAAAATTAAATTACTGGTGTATCCGTAAAGCTAATCAGAAATGATTTTCAGGTATATACGGCCCTAAAAATGTTGGTTTTTACTGTTAGTAAAATGTAGATGACAGGTTTGGGTTTCTGACGGTCTTTCAGTGACAAAAACTCGAATATACCAAACCAGTTGTCAGGTGACGGTGATAATGATCGGTGGTACCGGGTTAGAGCATTTCGAAAAATTATGGAATGTTTTGAATGAATACTTTTCTATCCCTTACAATCAATCATATCTACTCAGTTAATTATTGTGTCTGCGAATGCAATTGTTTCTTAGTGAAGAAATATTGCGTTCTGGCTTAAAGTGCAACACATAAAAATAAATATGCCAGATGAAATAGGGTTCTGGCAAGGAGAAAAACATGGCAAAGGAGAAGTTCGTTAGAACTAAACCTCACATGAACGTTGGTACTATTGGTCACGTTGACCATGGTAAGACTACACTTTCAGCTGCTATTACTACATATTGTGGTAATAAGTTCGGTGATAAAGTTCTTAAGTACGATGAAATTGATAACGCTCCAGAAGAAAAGGAACGTGGTATTACAATCAATACTCGTCACTTGGAATATCAGTCAGAAAAGAGACACTATGCTCATATCGACTGTCCAGGACATGCTGACTACATTAAAAACATGATTACTGGTGCTGCTCAGATGGATGGTTCTATCCTCGTAGTATCTGCTCCAGACTCAGTTATGCCACAGACACGTGAACACTTGTTGCTCGCTCGTCAGGTAGGTGTACCAAAGATTATCGTTTTCTTAAACAAAGTTGATATGCTCGACGGCGATGAAGAAATGTTAATGCTCGTAGAAGAAGAAGTAAAAGATACTCTTCAGGAATACGGATTCTCTGCTGATACACCTATCATTAAGGGATCTGCTTTCAAAGCATTAAACGAATCTTCTGATCCAGCTAACACAGCTTGTATTGAAGAACTTCTTACAGCTATGGATACATGGTTCGATGATCCAGTTCGTGATGATCAGAAACCATTCTTGATGCCAATTGAAGACATCTTCACAATCTCTGGTCGTGGTACTGTAGTAACAGGTAAAATCGAACGTGGTGTAGTAAACATGAACGATCCTGTACAGATTGTAGGTATTCGTCCAACAGCTGATACAACAGTTACTGGTATTGAAATGTTCCAGAAAACACTTGATTCAGGTATGGCTGGTGATAACGTAGGTATCCTCCTCCGTGGTGTTGAAAAGAAAGATGTTGTTCGTGGTCAGGTTTTGGCTAAGCCAGCTTCTATTACACCTCATACAAAATTCGAAGCACAGCTTTACGTTCTTTCTAAGGAAGAAGGTGGACGACACTCACCATTCTTCTCTGGATATCGTCCACAGTTCTACTTCCGTACAACAGATATTACAGGTACTATTGAATTGGAAGCTGGAACAGACATGGTAAAACCAGGTGATAACGTAAAAGTTATCGGTAACCTCATCCACCCAATTGCTATGGATGAAGGTCTTAAACTTGCTATCCGTGAAGGCGGTCACACAATCGCTTCTGGTCAGGTTACAAAAATTATTGAATAGTTTTTAATTTTTTCAAACGAAAGGGCTGGTATTGTTTATCGGTCCTTTCGTTGTGAAAAAAGGAGTTAAATTAAATGGCTAATGGAAAGATTCGTGTCAGACTCCGTGCATTTGATGTAGAGCTGATCGACCAGAGCGCAAAAGCAATTGTACAGACTGTACAGAAAGCTGGAGCAAAGGTTTCAGGGCCTATCCCTCTTCCAACAAGAATAAATAAGATTACAGTATTGCGTTCACCACACGTAAATAAAAAGTCACGTGAACAGTTTGAAATGCGTACTCACAAACGTCTTATTGATATTATGAACCCATCACAAGATGTTATGGATTCATTAATGAAGCTTGAACTTCCTGCTGGCGTTGAAGTAGAAGTTAAGCAGTAATTGAAAAAATACCTTCGGGTAAAAAAAAATAAAGGTACGGTCCCCTTGGATCTGGGATGACGGCCTAGAAAAAAAAAGAGAGGATTTTAAGTTTCCCAATGCTTAAATCCTATAGGAGAATATCAGAATGAAAGGTCTGATTGCAAAAAAAGTTGGAATGACACAGATTTTCGACGAAAGCGGTAATCTTACACCAGTAACCGTGATCCAGGTCGAACCAAACGTTGTCGTTGCCAAAAAAACAAAGGAAAATTGCGGTTACGATGCAGTTGTTCTTGGTTTAGATGATATGAAAGCTTCTAAAGCAAGCAAGGCATATGCCGGACAATTCCCAGAGAACATCACTCCAAAACGTCACTTAAAAGAGTTCCGTAACTTCGAAAATGAAGTTAATGTTGGAGATGCTGTTGGTCTTGAACTTTTTGAAGGCGTACGTTTCTTAGACGTTACAGCTACATCAAAAGGTAAAGGTTTCCAGGGTGTAATGAAGAGATGGGGCTTCCATGGTGGTCGTGCTACTCATGGTTCTAAATTCCATCGTGAGCCAGGTGGTACAGGAGAATGTACTACACCAGGACACAGCTTTAAAAATATTAAGCTTCCTGGACACATGGGAAACAGAAGAATTACTATTCAGAATTTGAAGATCGTTAAAGTTGATCCAGAATTAAAAGTAATTATGGTTCGCGGTGCTGTTCCTGGAAATAAGGACTGTACTCTCATCGTTAAGTCTGCAGTAAAGAAATAGTCAGGAGATAGGATATGGAAAAGAAAGTATATTCAACTTCTGGTAAAGAACTGCGTACAATCACACTTGATGACAAAGTATTCGGTCTTCCAGTAAATGACGACGTAATTTATTACGCAATCACAAATGAATTAGCAAATAAACGTGTTGGAACTGCTTGTACAAAAACTCGTTCTGAAGTTCATGGTTCAAATAACAAACCATATAATCAGAAAGGTACAGGTAATGCACGTCGTGGTGATAAAAAATCTCCAATTACAGTAGGTGGTGGTACAATTTTTGGACCAAAACCAAGAGATTTTTCTTACTCTATTCCTAAACAGGAAAAGAGACTTGCTATGAAAACTATCTTGAGTGCACATGCTCAGGGTGAAAGACTTACAGTTGTTGAAGATTTCACTGTAGAAAGTGGAAAAACAAAGGATTTAGTAACAATTCTTAATAATTTTGCTAAAGACGAAAGAACTGTATTAATTCTTAAAGACGATGATGCAAAAATCAAACAGGCTGCAAGAAATGTAAAAAATCTTACATTCCTTACATATAATCGTCTTAATGCACATGATTTGTACTACGGACGTAAAGTTATCGTACTTGAAAGTGCTGTAAAGAATTTGTCTGATTTCTATGCAGATAATAAGGAGGCTAAATAATGAATTATACAGATATTCTTATTAGCCCTGTTGTTTCAGAAAAAGCAAGCGCATTGAGAGAACAGAATAAATATGTATTTATTGTTCACCCAGATGCAACAAAAACAGAAATTAAAGCTGCTGTTGCTAGCTTGTTCAATGTAAAAGTAGTTGATTGCACAACAATGAATGTGCTTGGAAAAATGAAACGACTTCGTGGAAAACCTGGTCGTACATCATCTTATAAGAAAGCTATTGTTCGTATCGCAGAAGGTCAGACAATTTCAGCTTTTGAAGGTGTATAAGATCAGTCGAGATTAAGGGGATAAAAAATGGCTCTTAAAGTATTTAAGCCAATGACACCTGGTACACGTGGACGTGTAGACTTGTGTCGTGATGAACTGACAACTGATAGACCCGAGAAAACATTAGTGTCAGGTAAAAAGTCACATGGTGGACGTGGTGCTGGCGGACGTATTTCTGTACGTCATCAGGGTGGCGGACACAAAAAACTTTATCGTGATATAGATTTTAAACGTAATAAGCACGGAATTCCTGGAACAGTAAAAACAATTGAATACGATCCAAACAGAAGTGCTAACATTGCTTTAGTATTCTATGCCGATGGTGACAAAAGATATATTATTGCACCAAAAGGTTTGCAGGTAGGACAGAAAATCATGTCTGGTGAAAATGCAACTCCTACAGTAGGAAATGCACTTCCATTAAACAAGATTCCTGTTGGTTTCACAATTCACAATATTGAATTAACACTTGGTCAGGGTGGACAGCTTGTTCGTTCTGCTGGTGCTAGTGCAATGATTGCTGGTACAGAAGGTGATTACGTAATCGTTAGACTTCCTTCTAGTGAAATGCGCAAAATCAATGGTAAATGTTATGCAACAATTGGTGTTGTTGGTAACGAAGAACATATGAATGTTAAACTTGGTAAAGCTGGTCACAGACGCTGGATGGGTGTTCGCCCTACAGTTCGTGGTATGGCTATGAACCCAGTTGATCACCCACTTGGTGGTGGTGAAGGTGCTGGTAAAGGTCGCAATCCTGTTACTCCTTGGGGACAGCCTTGTAAAGGTTACCAGACTCGTAATAAGAGAAAGACTTCTAGCAATTTTATTGTTAGCCGTCGTAAGAAATAGTCGCAGAGGAGATAATCGTGTCAAGATCTGTTAAAAAAGGACCATTCGTAGAGAAATCTCTTTACAAAAAGGTTCAGTTAATGAATAAAGAAGCAGACAAGAAAATGATTAAAACATATTCTCGCTGCTCAACAATCATCCCAGAAATGGTTGGAAATACTATTTCTGTTTATAATGGTAAATCATGGATTCCTGTATATGTTACAGAAAACTTGGTAGGTCATAAGCTTGGTGAATTTGCACCAACTCGTACTTATCATGGCCATGGTGGTTCAGATAAAACTGCTAAGAAATAAGGGTAGAGGTATATAATGAAAGTTGAAAAAGGTTATGTAGCCACTACAAAGTTCCTTATTGCATCACCAACAAAGGTTCGTCCAGTTGCTAATGTAATTAAACAGAAGTCTTATTCAGAAGCTATGGCTATTCTTGCAAATATGCCACAGAAAGGTGCTACATTGATCAGTGCAACATTAAAATCTGCAGCTGCTAACGCACTTAATCTGAATTCTAAATTAGATGAAGATATGCTTTACGTTAAAGAAATCAGAGTTGATGAAGGTCCAAGATTGAGAAGAATCTGGTGCCGTGCTCGTGGTCGTGCAGATCAGCTTTTAAAACGTATGTGTCATATTACCGTCATCGTTGACGAGAAGGCGGGGGAATAAAGTGGGTCAGAAAGTTAATCCTATTGGTTTACGCTTAGGTGTAAACAAAACATGGCAGTCACGTTGGTATGCAGATCCACGTGAATATGCAGATTTAGTTCTTGAAGATTTGAAAATCAGAAAGTTGGTTTCAGAACTTCCTGAATGTAAAAATGCTGACATAGCTGAAATTGAAATTGTACGTCATCCACAGCGCGTTACAATCGTAATTCATACAGCTCGTCCAGGTGTAATTATTGGTGTAAAAGGTGCTTCAATCGAAAAGATTAGTGCTGATATCCAGAAAGAACTTACTAAAAAAGTTCAGATTAAGATCAAAGAAATCAAACGTGCAGATGTAAATGCTACTTTGATTGCACAGAATATTGGTCGCCAGCTTACTGGTCGTGGTTCATTCCGTAAGGCTATGAAACAGGCTGTTAGCAATGCTATGAGAGCAGGTGCACAGGGTGTTAAAGTTCGTCTTAGTGGTCGTCTTGGTGGAGCAGATATGTCTCGTACTGAAGAACACAAAGAAGGACGTGTACCACTTCATACTCTCCGTGCTGATATCGACTATGGTACATATGCAGCTCTTACTACATATGGAAAAATCGGTATTAAAGTATGGGTATACAATGGTATGAACTATGGTATCGATCATAATGAAGATGCTGGTCAGCTCGTAAAGAAACCAAGACGTCCTGCACGTCAGGCTTCTGAAAAGACTGATGGTGCTGAACCTGCTAAAAAGGCAAGGAGTTAGTATATGCCATTAAGTCCAAAAAGAGTAATTCACCGTAAGGTACAGCGTGGTCGCGAAAAAGGTTTCGCAACTCGTGATAATAACATCGATTTTGGTGACATCGCTTTAGTAGCAATGGAACCAACTTGGTTGGATGCAAGAGTAATTGAAGCAGCCCGTGTTGCTATCAACCGTAAGCTTGAAAGAAAGGGAAATGTATGGATTCGTATCTTCCCTGATAAACCAATTACTAAAAAACCAGCTGAAGTTCGTATGGGTAAGGGTAAAGGTGCTCCAGATCATTGGGCAGCTGTTATCAAACCTGGTATGATTTTGTTCGAAATTGGTGGAGTTGATCTTAAAGTTGCAGCAAGAGCTCTTGAGCTTGCTGGTGATAAACTTCCAGTTCTTACAAAAATTGTTTATAAGCCAACACGCGACTAGGAGGAAATAAGATGGCTGATTCAAAGAAAAAGAATGACAAAGAACTGTCTTATAAAGAACTCGTAGCTAAACGTGACGAGCTTAAGAAAGAATACATGGATCTCCGTTTCAAAATGGTTGTGTCACATGTAGATAATCCAATGCAGAAACGTACAATGCGTCGCGAAATCGCTCGCTTGAATACGTTCATTCAGCAGAAAGCTGAAGATAATAAGTAGGAGCTGAACCGTGGAAGAGAAAACTGTTCAGACTGTAAAGACATCAAAACGTTCATTTGTTGGTATCGTAAGCAGCGAAAAAATGGATAAAACTATTGTAGTAACTATCGAAACAAAAAAGATGGACCGTCTTTACAAGAAATATGTTACTAGAACAAAGAAGTGCATGGCTCATGACGAAAACAATGATGCTCATGTTGGTGACACAGTTCGTATTGTTGAATGCAGACCATTAAGCAAAAATAAATGCTGGCGTCTTGCTGAAATTATCGAACGTGCTAAATAAGCGAGGAGTTGAAGTAATATGATTCAGATGCAATCTTGTATGACAGTTGCTGATAACTCCGGAGCAAAAATCGCTCAGTGTATTAAAGTTATCGGTGGTTCACATCGCAGATACGCAGGTATCGGTGATATCGTAGTAGTAGCAATTAAGGATGCAATTCCTACATCTACTATTAAAAAGGGTACTATCGAAAAGGCTGTAATTGTACGCCAAGCTAAGGAATATCGTCGTCCAGATGGAACTTATATTCGTTTTGATGATAACGCTTGTGTTATTGTTGATGATAGCAAGAATCCAAAAGGAAAACGTATATTTGGACCTGTAGCACGTGAGCTTCGTGATATGGACTTTATGAAGATCATATCTTTGGCTCCGGAAGTTCTTTAAGGAGTAATGAAATGTTAAAAAAATCAAAAATCCGCAAGAACGATACAGTACAGGTACTTGCTGGTAAAGATAAAGGAAAACGCGGAACTGTAGTTAGTGTAATCCTTAAGAAAGATGCAGTTATAGTATCTGGTGTAAACATTGTTAAAAAAGCAATGAAGAAGAAGAGTCAGCAGGACCAGGGCGGTATCGCTGAGGTTGAAGCTCCTCTTAATATTTCAAATGTAGCAATCGTATGTAAAAAATGCGGTCCTACAAAAATTGGTTATAAAATCGACGGCGATAAAAAAGTTCGCGTATGTCGTAAATGTGGAGATGTTCTGTAATGGCAAATTACGTACCTCGGCTTAAGAAAGTCTATAAAGACGAAATCGCACCAGCTCTTACAAAAGAGTTCAACTACACAACTCCAATGCAGGTTCCTGCAATTAAGAAGATTGTTGTAAGTATGGGTGTTGGTGAAGCTCTCACAAATAAGAAACTCCTTGATGCCGCAGTAGCTGACTTAACTCAGATCACAGGTCAGAAGGCTGTTAAAACAAAGGCTAAAAAGAGTATTGCTAACTTCAAGTTACGTGAGGGCAATGAAGTGGGTGCAATGGTAACATTGCGCGGAGATATCATGTATGAATTCCTTGATCGTCTCATCAATGTTGCTTTCCCACGTATTAAGGATTTCCGCGGAATCAAAGCAACAGGTTTTGATGGTCATGGAAATTTCTCAGTTGGTATTACTGAACAGTTGATTTTCCCAGAAATCGATTTTGATAAAGTTGTTAAAATCGCTGGTATGAACATCACATTCGTAACAAGTGCTAATACAGATGCTGAAGCAAAAGCACTTCTTACTAAGTTCAATATGCCATTCCGTAAGTAGGTGAAGTTATGGCAAAAAAATCAATGATTATTAAAGCAGCCCGTAAACAGAAGTATTCTACAAGAGAATATCATCGTTGTCAGATTTGCGGACGTCCACGTGGATATTTGCGTAAGTTTAAGATGTGTCGTCTTTGCTTCCGTAAATTAGCAAGCGAAGGCCAGCTTCCTGGCGTTACAAAGTCAAGTTGGTAGGAGATAGAAATGAGTGCATCAGATCCAGTAGCAGATATGCTCACAAAGGTTCGTAATGCGGCTATGGCCCGCCACGAGAAAGTAGATGTTCCTTCTTCAAAACTTAAGTTAGAAATCGTTAAGATTATGAAAACAGAAGGATATATCAAGAACTTTAAAAAAGTTCAGGAAGATGGAAAAAATACACTTCGTATTTTCTTGAAGTATGATGAAGAAAACAATTCGGTAATTCATGGTGTTGAAAAAATTTCTACACCAGGACGCCGTGTTTATTCTGGTTACAAAGATTTACCACGCGTTTATAACGGTTATGGTACAGTCATCGTTTCAACTTCTTCTGGTGTTACAACTGGAAAGAAAGCTTCTGAAAAGATGGTTGGTGGTGAATTAGTTTGCACAATCTGGTAGTAGGAGGCAGAAAGGATGTCTAAAGTAGGTAAACTTCCTGTTGCTATTCCAGCAGGTGTAACAATCAGTGTTGCTGATGGTGTAATTACTGTAAAAGGTCCTAAAGGTGAACTTAAACAGGCTTACAGCAGTGATATTGAAATTAAAGTAGAAGGAACAGAAGCAGTTCTTACAACTAAAAACAATGCTAAACAGACAAATGCATATCATGGTCTTTACAGAGCTCTTATTGCTAACATGGTAAAAGGTGTTTCAGAAGGCTTTACAAAGACTTTGGTTATTACAGGTGTAGGTTATCGTGCAGAAGTTAAAGGTAAAGAACTTGTAATGAACCTTGGTTATTCAAGTGACTATATTGCTATCATTCCAGAAGGTTTAACTGTAGCAACAACTCCAGATGGAAAAGTTACAATTACTGGTATTGATAAACAGTTGGTTGGTGAATTTAGTTCTCAGATTCGTAAGTTAAGAAAACCTGAACCTTATAAAGGAAAGGGTATTCGTTATGACAACGAAGTTATCCGACGTAAAGTTGGTAAAACTGGTGTTAAATAAGGTGAAGCTATATGTTTAAGAAAATGAACGACAAAAACAGAAAACGCTTGCACAGAAAAATTCATATCCGTAAGTCAATCTACGGTACTGCTGATCGTCCACGTATGACAATTACACGCAGTAACAAGAATCTTTCAGTTCAGGTAATTGATGATGATGAAGGAAAGACTTTAGCTTCAATCTCAACTTTGGAAAAAGAATTTGCAGCTATAAAACCTAATATTGAAGGTGCTGCAAAACTTGGTGAAGCTTTAGGTGCAAGACTTAAGGACAAGAAAATCGCAAAAGTTGTTTTTGACAGAAACGGTTACTTGTACCATGGAGTTGTAAAAGCTTTCGCTGATGGTGCCCGTAAAGCCGGTATCGAATTCTAGGAGAAATTATGGAACATCAGAAAAACTTTGATAAAGATCCAAAAGAAAAAGAGTTCGTTGAAAAATTAGTTACTCTTAATAGAACAAGTAAGACTGTAAAAGGTGGACGTCGTATGGCTTTCGCTGCTCTTACTGTTGTTGGTGATCAGAAAGGTCGCGTTGGATATGGTCTTGGTAAAGCTAATGACGTATCTGAAGCAATTAAGAAGAGTATTGATAAAGCAAAGAGAAATCTTATCACAGTTCCAATGAAAAACGGAACTTTACCACATGAAATCATTGGTAAATATAAGAGTTCAGAAGTATTGTTAAAACCAGCTTGTTCCGGTACTGGAATTATCGCTGGTGGTACAGTTCGTGCTATCATGGATGCAGCTGGAGCAACAGATGTTCAGTCTAAATCTTTGGGATCAAGCTCAGCAGTAAATGTTGTTCGCGCTACTTTTGATGCAATCTCTAAATTGATGGATGCAAAGAAAGTTGCTGCAAACAGAGGTAAAACTCTTGATGAGTTGTGGGGTTAATGTATGGCTAAAGCAAAACAGTTGAAAGTTACATTAATTAAAAGCGTAATTGGTCAGAAACCAGAAAAAGTAGCTACAGTTCGTAGTTTAGGACTTAAGAAGATTTCTTCTTCTAATGTTCTTGCTGATAACGAAGCTATTCGTGGTATGGTTGCATCTGTATCTCATTTAGTAAAAGTAGAGGAGATCTAAAATGGCAGAATATAATCCAATTCTTAGCGCTCCTTACGGTGCTAATAAACAGCCTAAACGTGTTGGTCGTGGTTCTTCTTCAGGACTTGGTACAACAGCAGGTAAAGGTAATAAGGGTCAGCAGTCACGATCTGGTGGAAAAACTTACGTTGGTTTTGAAGGTGGTCAGATGCCACTTTATAGACGTATTGCTCACAAAGGTTTCTCAAACTATCCTTTCAAGAAAGAATATGTTTGTTTCAACCTTGACGTACTTGAAGCTAAATTCAATGACGGTGAAACAGTAAACAAGGAATCTCTTATTGCTAAGGGTCTTATTTCTGGCAAAGCAGAAGTTCTTGTAAAAATTCTTGGAAACGGTGACGTTAAAAAGAAGATCAACGTTGTTGTTGATAAGGTTTCTGAATCAGCAAAAGCTAAAATCGAAAAAGCTGGTGGATCAGTAACAGTAGCTGATGCAGCAGCAAAAAGCGATAAATAGTTACCGGAGTAGAACATGGCAAGCAATGCAATTGTAAATATGTTTAAAGTAAAAGAACTCAGAGGACGTTTGTTCTATACACTTATTGTATTAGCAGTGTTTAGACTTGGAAGTGTTATCACTATTCCAGGTATTGATGCAAATGTTCTGCTCCAATACTTTGAAGAACAGGCTGCGCAGAGAAATAATGCCTTTGCCAGCTACATGGACTTCTTTGTAGGTGGTGCATTCTCTAGATTCTCTATCTTCATGCTCGGTGTAATGCCTTATATCTCGATGCAGATTATTATGCAGCTTGCTGTGATTATTTTCCCATCACTTAAACGTATATCTCAGGAAGATGGTGGACAAAGAAAGATTGCTTCATACATTCGTTTTGGAACAATCGTTGTTTGTATTATCCAGGCTTGGGGTGTAACTGTTTTAGCAGATAGTATCCCTGGATGTGTTATTTTTGATAATGCTATTGCTTTCAAGGCTCTAGCAATTGTTACTGTAACAACAGGTTCTATGGTTACTATTTGGCTTGGTGATCAGATTACAGCACGTGGTATTGGAAATGGCGTATCAATGATGATTTTTGCCGGAATTGTAGCACGTTTGCCTAGTGCAGTTGCTGAATTAGTTCAGGCTGTAAAAAACGGTGAACCACAGTTGGTATTTGTCATCCTTGTTTTGATAATGTTTATTGTCATTATCGCTTTGGTAATTTTTGAAGAATCTGGACAGAGAAAAATCCCTGTTCACTATGCAAAACGTGTTGTTGGAAGAAAAATGTATGGTGGTCAGTCTACTTACATTCCATTTAAGGTTAATCCTTCAAATGTAATTCCATTGATTTTTGCTAACTCTCTTCTTACATTACCATTAACACTTGTACAGACATTTTCTAAAGGTGCTAATTCAAAACCTTGGGTTGGAGCATTATCTAGAATTTTGCAACCAGCCGGAATTTGGTATAATGTTTTGTTAATTGTTCTTATTATCTTCTTTGCATACTTCTACACTCAGGTAACCCTGAACCCTACTGAAATCGCAAAGAACATCCGTGAAAACGGCGGCTCCATTCCGGGTGTGCGTACAGATAAGACAGAAGAATATCTAACAAAAATATTGAATAGACTTATATTACCAGGTTCATTGTTCCTTGCTTTAATAGCAGTAATTCCAACAGTTATCCAGTATGCTTTTGGATTCCCTCAGTCTGTTGCACAGCTTATGGGTGGAACTTCATTAATCATCTTGGTTGGTGTTGATTTGGATACAATGAGTCAGGTTGAAGCACTTCTTAAAATGCATCATCATGAAGGACTTACTAAGAAGGGCAAAATCAGATCAAGAAGTTTATAAAAATTTTTTGATTAACCAGTAGAAAAGAACTGGGAATATGTGATATATTATCTCTTACCGAATTGCTCTCATTGCGAGGTGCTAAAGATTCGGTAAGAATATTCTCATGGGGGCTTTTATATGAAAGTACGAACCAGTGTAAAACCTATCTGTGATAAATGTAAGGTTATTAAACGTAATGGTATTATCCGTATCATTTGTACAAACCCAAAACATAAACAGAGACAGGGCTAAGGCTTAAGGAGAAACAGATGGCTCGAATTGCGGGAGTTGATATCCCAAATAAACATGTTGATACCGCATTAACTTATATTTACGGTATTGGTCGTTCATCGGCTTTGAAAATTTGCGAAGAAGCAAAGATTGATCCACAGGCAATGATTAATGACATTTCTCAGGATGATCTTAATAAAATTCGTGAAATTCTTGATAGAGATTATAAGGTAGAAGGACGTCTTCGTTCAGAAATCGGTCTTAATCTTAAACGCTTGATGGATATTGGTTGCTATCGTGGTCTTCGTCATAAGAGAGGTCTTCCAGTACGTGGACAGAGAACTCGTACTAATGCCCGTACACGTAAGGGTAAGAAGAAGACTGTTGCTAATAAGAAGAAAGCATAGGACGGAGGTAAAGTAATTGGCTACCACTAAAAAACGAAAGGAAAAGAAGAGCGTATATGAAGGTAATGTTTACATTCAGGCTACGTTCAATAATACTATCGTAACTATTACAGACTTGAAGGGTAATGCTTTGTCATGGGCTTCTTCAGGTGGACTTGGATTCCGCGGAGCAAAGAAATCTACTCCGTTTGCAGCTCAGACTGTTGCAGAAACTGCATTACAGAAGGCAGCAAGTTATGGTTTACGTGAAGTACACGTATATGTAAAGGGACCAGGAATGGGTCGTGAAAATGCTATCCGTTCATTGGGTGCGCTTGGATTGAAAGTAAAATCAATTTCTGATGTTACTCCAATTCCACACAATGGTTGTCGTCCTCGTAAGACACGCCGTATGTAGTTTTAAGGAGAAATAACAATGGGAAAAAGCACACAGCCTATACTTAAAAGATGTAAATCTCTCGGAATTAGCCCAACAGTATTGGGTTACGATAAAGAAACAAAAAGAAATCAGAAAGAAGTAAGAAGAAAGAAGTCTGAATATGGTACTCAGTTAAATGAGAAACAGAAAGTAAGATTTATTTACGGTGTTCTTGAAAAACAGTTTGCTAAATATTATGAAAAAGCAGCTAAGTCTTCTGGAATCACAGGTGAAACTCTTCTTCAGATTCTTGAATCACGACTTGATAATGTTGTATTCCGTCTTGGATTTGCAAAAACTCGTGATGAAGCTAAACAGCTCATTAGCCATGGACATATCACTGTAAATGGTGGAAAAGTTGATGTTTCTTCATACCTGGTAAAAGCAGGTGACGTTATAGCTATTAAAGAAGCTAGTCGTTCAATGAAGGGAATTAATGCAATCATCGAAAAGAGCGCAAATAGAGTAGTTCCTGCTTGGCTTGAACAG
Source organism: Treponema sp. (assembly GCA_018385315.1). Classification (GTDB taxonomy): domain Bacteria; phylum Spirochaetota; class Spirochaetia; order Treponematales; family Treponemataceae; genus Treponema_D. The sequence goes on from JAHAZJ010000149.1 coordinate 64,645, forward strand.
GATAAAGATAATTATTCTGGAAAAGTTCTCAGTCTCGCTTCAAGAAGTGATATTGATTACGCAGTTAAAGAACAACTTATTGTTGAGTTCTATTCTAAATAATAACAAGGAGTTCAGATGGCTCGCAAAAATCTGCTTAAAGGTTTTAAAAAACCTAAAGGCATTTCATTTGAACACATTAGTACAAATCCGAATTATGGAAAGTTTACAGCTTATCCATTTGAAACTGGTTTTGGAACAACTGTAGGTAATACTCTTAGAAGAGTATTACTTTCGTCAATCCAGGGATATGCTATTACTTCTATTCGTATTACATCTTACGATGAGAATGGAATTTCACATGTAATCTCAAGTGAATTTGATGCAATTCCAAATGTAGCTGAAGATACTCTTGAAATTATTAATAGCTTAAAAATGGTTCGTCTTAGACTGCCTGAAGATATTGAACAAGATACAATTATGTATGAGTTCAAAGGTCCTGGTGTAATTAAGAGTGATGACTTTGCAAAAGAAGGTCAGCTTGAAATTATGACAAAAGATAAGCTCATTTTCACAATGATGGAAGGTGCTCATATTGATGTTGAAATTCAGGTAGATCTTGGAAGAGGTTATGTACCTGCTGAAGTAAATGAACATTATATTGAAATTGTTGGAACAATTCCAATGGATGCAATTTTTACTCCAGTTCCAAAAGTAAAGTATTCTATTGAACCTTGTCGTGTAGGTCAGAGAAATGACTATGACAAATTGGTACTTGAAATTTGGACTGATGGAACAATCGCTCCTGAAGATGCATTGGCAGAGGCTGCTAAGATAGCAAAAGATCATTTTGCAATCTTTGTAAACTTCAATGATAAAGATGTAATCGGATCTGATGACAATGATGAAGGTGATGAAGGTATTCAGAAATTACTTAATACATCAGTAGAAGAGTTGGAACTTTCAGTTCGTTCATCTAATTGTTTGAAAAATGCAAATATTCGTACAATTGGCGAATTAACAAAGAAAACTGAAGATGACATTGCAAAGACTAGAAACTTTGGTAAAAAGAGTTTGCAGGAAATCAAAGAAAAGCTCCAGGAATGGAACCTTACTCTTGGTATGACAGACTATAGTCATCTGAAGAACGCTGCAAATATAACAAAGCAGAAGGAAGAAACAGATGAATCATAAGAATGGTTTTAATCCGCTTTCACGTACAACAGCACATCGTCGTGCTATGTCACGCAATATGGTAACATCACTCTTTAGATATGAGCGAATTACTACTACAAAGTCAAAAGCTCTGGAAGTAAGAAAGTCAGCTGAAAAGTTAATTACTAGAGCAAAAGAAGACTCTGTACATAATCGTCGTGAAGTTGCAAAATTTATTCAGGATGAAAAAATCTTAAATAAATTGTTCACAGAAATCGGACCACGCATGAAAGAAAGAAATGGTGGTTACACACGTGTTCTTAAATTAGGATACCGTCAGGGTGATGCTGCTGATGTAGTAATTTTGGAACTTGTTGATTACAAATTAGATGCAGATAAATCAGAAAAAACTGACGAAAAACCAGCTAAAAAAGCTGCTGCAAAATCAACTACAAAAAAAACTGCTAGCAAGTCAAAAGAAGCTGTAGAAAAGAAAACAACTTCAAAAAAGGCTTCTGAAAAAAAGGAAGAATCAAAAGCTGAATAGTTTTTGATTGAAAAGGAGTCTATATGTCAAAGAATCATCGTGGATCAGGTATTAGATCACTTCCAAATCATGGTAGAGGAACTTGTGCAATCTGTGGAAAAACAGATATCAAAGTTCTCTTTGAAAAAGAAGTAAACGAACAGACAGTAAATATTTGTAAATTTTGTAATGCAAAATTAAAGAATGAAGCAAGAGTTGCAGCTCGTCAGGCTAAGCCAGAAGTAGCAGCAGAAGAAGCTCCTGCAGAAGAAGCTAATGCTTAATTAGATATTTATCTGTTGTAAATCCGTCGGCTTTGCCCGGCGGATTTTTTTGTTTAAAACAAATTCCTAAATTGTTGAAATATTTATATATATAAGATAAACTTTAGTCTATGGCTGTATCAACTGGAGTGCAAATTGCACGATATTATGATTTTTTTAGAGATAAAGAAATCGTATTTACAAAAGCAAATTTACAATCTCTTAGAATTGATCCTAAACAGATTTATTTAAAATATCAGGGAGCTCAGTGGCCTTGTTTAATTAATTCATCATCATTACAGATGGCAAAAATTATTATTGGAACAGGCACAGGGGTATATACAGAACTGGCAAAAAAGAAAGATTTAAGTGTCAGTTTAAGATTTTGCTTTCTAGATCAGGACAATTCTCCCATTCATTTTTTTGTAAATTGTGTTGTTGATAAAATAGAGCTTTATCAGAATACTGATAAGTTGTCTCTTGTTACTTTGAATTTTACTCAGAGACCCCCTGATGATTTGATTATTAGAATGGGTGAATTTATTGAAGCAAGCGAGAATTTTATAAATCGTAAAGAAGATCGTATATTAATTAATAAAGAGTCTCTTAGAAAATTATCCATGGAAAAAGAGGAAACTGTAATTTACATTGATAATGTTCCAAGACGTTGTATTTTAAAGAATATTTCTTTTAGCGGTGCCAATGTTATGCTTGTTGGAATTCCAAAATTCTTAATTGGTAAACCAATAAGCTTACAAATTGAATTTGTTGATATGACACGTCCTTTATTAATTAAGGGATCTATTTCTCACGCTGTTTTTTATGAAGGAAGAAAAGATATATCCAGTGTGAATGTTGCATTTAATACTGAAACTATTCCCATGGAATATAAGTTTCATATCAATAATTTTATTACGAACTATCAAAAGAATATGCTAAATTCTAATAAAGTAAACGGTGTGAATATTGTGAATCCAGAAGCATCTGATTCATCAAATGAAAATTCGGATTCTGCTGTTCAACAATCACAAGGTTCAGTAAGTAATGCAACAAATTAATGGTGCAGTTTAATCTGTATCTAATTTTATTTTATAAAGACGGAAAATATGAAAGCAAATAATCCATTAGAATCAGTGTATTTTATTTCTTTACCTGAAAATTTTAAATCTGAAAATTCTGAAATTCAAATTGATCCAACAGTTCAATTACCAGTTCAAAAAAAGCCGGAGGATGGTCCAGGGGATTTTGATCCAAAGGAAATTACTACGGAACAGATTCTTGCCGGCATTCTTACTGTATTAGCATACGATAAAAAAAATCAGAATTTGGATTATTATCGTTCTATATTAAAAAAAGCTAGACCAAATATAAAAGCAGAATTATGTGAAGCGGCAATTTTAAAGACTAAAAATGAAGATTTTGATTTAGCGGAAGAAATTTTTCTTGCTTTGCATGGTTTTGATCCAGAAGATGAAGCAATTATTCTTAATATGGCTTTGTTTTTGGATCAGCGGGCTGAAAGTTATAGAAAGGCTGGTTTGTATGAAGATGCAGATGCATATGATGCCGATGCCTATTCCTATTATGAGCAGGCAATGAATGCTGAACCACCATTGGCTGACGCATTCTTTAATGCAGGTTTTTTCTTTATGAAACAACATAAATTCAGAGAAGCTAAAGATTCTTTTGAAACATATATTGCCCTTACATGTGAATTAAGTGATGAGGAATTGGGTGAAGCTGGATGTTATAAGAGAGAAAGAGCTCAGGAAGTTGTTAATAATATTCAAAGACAGAATATGGATGATATCCATTTTAAGGATGCTTATGATTTTATTTCTCATGATCAGGTTGAAAAAGGTCTTGAGGAAATTAGAATCTTTTTGCAAAGTAATCAGAAGGTTTGGAATGCATGGTTTATGCTTGGTTGGGGATTGAGAAAGCTTGAAAGATTTGGTGATGCTAAATCTGCTTTTCTAGAAGCCCTAAAATATGGAGCAGATGAAAATGCAGATACTTTTAATGAACTTTCATTGTGTTATATTGAAGAGGGTGACTTTAAGGAAGCTGAAAACTGTTTGAAAAAAGCTTTTGCTCTTGAACCAGAAAGTACAAAAATCATTTCTAATTTGGGATATCTTGCATTGGCCCAGGGAAAGAAACAGGAAGCTAGAAATTATTTTACAGCAGTATTAGAATTTGATCCAAAAGACCAGATTGCTGCAGCAGAGCTATTAAAGTTGGAAAAAGAAAATTAGTTTTTTAGACAAAAATATGTTTATTTTGTTTTGAAAATTAATCATTCTGTAATATTAAAAATGAGAAGGGAGATTTAAATAATCTCCTTTTTTTATTCCATTTTTTTCGAACCAGCCTTGTGGAACTTCTAATGCGTATCTAACTGAAACAGTACTAATAATTGAATCTAAACAATATGGTTCCATATGGAAAATATCTCTTATTTTACCTTTTGAATCTATGTAAGCAATAGATAAAGGTGTTGGGGTATTTTTCATCCAAAAAGAAAGAACCTGATCTCTTTCAAAAACAAAAAGCATGCCAGTTCCTTCTGGTATTTTTTTTCTTTCCATATATCCCCGTGCTCTATCTTCATTTGTTTTAGCAATTTCTGCACTGATTGTTATTGTTGTACCATCAGATTTTGTTATGGTTAAATTTCTTTTTTCTAATCCATTGTTTTTACAGGCAATTAATGTAAGAAATATACTGAAAAATGTAAAAATGCAAAGTGTTTTTTTCATGATTAAAATTCCTCTAAAAATAATTCTCGTGTATATTCTTCTGCAGATATTTGAACATTGGTATAATTTTTTAATTCTTCATAGGTTTTTTTATCAATATATTTTACAGATAAAGGTTTTTCTAAAATAAGAATTATATCATCAGATTCCCAAACTGTTTTTTGAGGATCTAATGTTGTTGGTTCTCCATATTTTTTTGTTAATGTTGTAAACATGGAATAATAATCAATTTTATTTTTATTTAGATTTATGGTCATTATATAAAGTTTTTCATTATAAAATTGAAACCAGCATTGGGTTAGAAAAGGTGAACCTAAATTATTTGTTGTGTCTGTTTCAATTAAAATTTGATTATCTCCAGGAACTAATGAGACATCCCTGTCACCATTGTAACCAAATTCAGGTGTTTGAATTAATGCAATTTTAGTTTCATCCAAAGTCATTCCTAAAGAAATTCCTTTATAACTATAGGGCAAAGGTTCATAGTTTTTTGAATCTTCTTGTGAAAAAAAATCATATGAAATAAATAATAATATAATAATCAAACAAATTTTATTTAGCTTCATATAATTATTATCGGAGGAAATGGTTTAATAATTAGTTTAGAAAACTCTTATTTTTGCTCTTGCTTTTGTTTACGATAAAAAGCTGCTTGTTTTAAAAGTTCTGGGATATCTTTGATAAAAATTTTACCATTATCTATTTTAACAAGTGAAGATTGCTGGAATTCATAGATTGCTTTTGGTTGATGCTCATTTGCAATTCCACACATATTAGCCAGATCTTTAGGAGTGAGTTCTGTCTGTTGTGATTTTGAAAGCAAATTATTTAAATCTAATTTTTGCTTTTCAATTTGAAGAGAAAGCATATCAATCATCTTTTGATAAGGATTATTAATATTTGCATTATCTAACTGTCTGTACATAGACCAAAGTCTTTCGGCCAGGGTATTTGTGAGACTTGAAATCAACTGAGGTTGAGAGCTAACCATGTTGTTAAAGTTTGTATTATTTACAACCATTAATTTACAATCACTATGAGTAATTGCATTTGCAGAACGAGGTTTGTTTTCTAATAAAGCCATTTCGCCAAACATTGCCCCTTTTTGCAAAACAGCAAGTGTTACCTCATTTCCATCTACAACTTTTGTAATAGAAACTTCTCCTGATTGAATAATAAACATATCGTGTCCAGTAGAAGCTTCGGCAAAAACCATTGTATCTTTTGGATATGAACGGGTTAATTCTTCAGTTGGCTCAAAATAAACAGCATGTGTTCTGTTTTTTAGAGTAATAAACTTTTGTTTTGCAATTTCAGCATTTGGTCCAACAGGTTTTGTTTTGAGATATTGATAATATGCAAAAACAGCAATATCCAGTCGCATTGTTTTTTCATAATATTGGGCAACTTTGAAAATATGTTCGTTGTTCTCTTTTACTACAGAGTTTAATGTTGCTTGTGTAAGCATTTCATTCATTTGGCGCATTCTTGCAGCAAAAGTTTTGATGATTTTTATGGCAACAGGAGTATTATTAACAATAAGCTCTGAATACTGTTCTTTTTTTACAGCAATAACAGTTACATCAGTTCTAGCAATAGCGGTTTCAATTTGAAGGTGTCCTGACATACATGGAACAACTCCTACGAAGTCTCCTGGACCTAAAGAAAAAGGCTTGATTCCCGAACCAGAAGATTTAAAACATGATACTAAACCTTTTTGAATGATAAAAAAGCGATCACTATCTGATTTACCTTCTACTACAATATATGAACCTGGTTTGAAATTAATAACCTGTAATTGTAACATTAAGAACCACCCTGCTAAAAAGTATAAATTTTGGACTATTATTTGTCAACAAAGCCAAAATCATATAATTAGTTATCGACAAAAATAATTTCAGGCTCAAGGGAAAAACCAAAATTATTTTTAACTTGAGTTTGAGTATACAAAACTAAGTCTTTAATGTCTTTTGCAGTAGCTTTATTTACATTAATGATAAAATTTCCATGGAAATCGGCAATTTTTGCACCACCTATGGAATAACCACGAAGTCCTGCTTCATCAATAATTTTTCCAGAGGGTTTACCAAAGTCATGATTGTTCTTAAAAACAGAACCAGCACTTGGATATTTAAAGTGTCCCTTATCAACTCTTTCAGAAATATATTTTTTGCATTCTGCTTGAATTTTTGCCTGATCTTTTGCGGTTTTTTGATCTAAAAGAAAGGTAACAGTGGTAATGAATTTATTTCCATCTTGAAATGGGGATTTTTTATAATCCCATTGGGTAGGATCAAATCTCTTGTGTTCTAATTCAACTTTACTTTTATTTAGATTCATATGGGTTGTATAGTAAATGATTTCCGAGATTGATTTATCAAAACAACGGGCATTCATAAAGGTTGCACCACCTACAGAACCTGGGAGTCCTGCAAATTGTTCAACTCCACTGATGTAATGTTCTGTACAATAATTTACAAGTGTAGCCATTGGAGTTCCAGAAAAACATGTTATAAGAATCTTATCTTTAGGAATTGTTTTTTCAGGAAAGTCCAATGGTAAATCACGAGGGGCTAGTTTATCTACACTAACAAAATCCTGAGTGGAAAGTACAACCTTTTGTAATATACCGTCAGGAAAAACAATGTTACTGCCTCCTCCCAAAATAAAAAAAGGAGTTTCAGTTGCAAGCAGATTTGAAAGAGCAATTTGGAAAGAATAGTAATTTTTAGGTTTTATAAAAAGCTCTGCTGAACCACCAACTTTGAAGGTTGTTTTTTGTGCTAGAGGTTCGTTGTAAGTTATATCTCCAATAAAAGCTTCATAATTTTTAATGGATGCGATTAAATTGTCATATTTTGCCATTTGAATAAATTATAATAGAAATAGGCTATTTAGTCACGAAAGAGAAAGAAGGATTGAAAATTTATAATGAAAGCTTCCTTTTTTAACATAAACTTTACATTGTAATAATTGAATTTTAATATAAATCATATATAAATAAATTATGATTTATATTCTTGAAGATGACGATAACATTCGTAAACTAATTAATTATTCGTTGAAAAGCCAGGGATATGAAGTTAATGATTTTGCTTTACCATCTCTTTTTTGGCAAGCCATGGAGTCTCAAAAACCTGATCTTCTTTTACTTGATATTATGTTACCTGAAGAAGATGGAATTTCAATTCTCAAAAAGCTTCGAACAGATTTTAAAACATCCGTAATTCCTGTAATTATGCTAACTGCTAAAGATTCTGAATACGATGTAGTAACCGGATTAGATGCTGGAGCTGATGATTATGTTACAAAACCTTTTGGTATGATGGCTCTTGTTTCCCGAATAAAGGCAGTTCTTCGCAGATATGAAAAAGCAGACTCTAGAAAAGAAATTATAGAATGGGGCGGTATAAAAATTGATGAAAATCAACATACGGTTTTTGCGGGTTCAAAACAGATTTTCCTTACGGTAAAAGAGTTTGATTTGCTTGTACTTCTTATGAAAAACAGGGGTAATGTACTTACCCGAGAGCAATTACTGGAAGCGGTTTGGGAGCTTTCCTCTGCGGTAGAAAGTCGTACAGTTGATGTTCATATTCGTACACTACGAGCAAAGCTTGGTGAATATGAAAAAAACATAGAAACAATTCGCGGAGTGGGATATAAATTTATATGAAATCAAAATCACTTACATTTAAAATATTTATAAACACATTTTTAGTAGGGACTCTTATTTATTTTGTGTGTGCATTTTTGTTCATTTCAAATATGTACAGTTATTTTGAAAATCAGATTTTTTCAGAATTAATAACTGAAAGCAATTTTTTGGAAAAATATGTTTTAGAAGGAGAACTTGATTATATTGCTTCTATAAAAACTGAAAATCGTATTACACTGATTCATACAGATGGAAGGGTTTATTTTGATAATAAAGTAGATATTTCTAAACTGGAGAATCATGGAACACGACAGGAATTTATTGGTGTTAAAAATAAAGGGGCTATCCAACTATCACGTTTTTCTTCCACAATGACTGAAAAAACTCTCTACTTTGCACGAAGGATTTCAAACGGAGATGTATTGCGAATTAGTTGCAATCAGCATTCTGTATGGGTTCTTGTCTTAGGAATGAGTCAGATTCTTTTGATAATGTTTGTAATTGCCGTGATTATTTCCGGTTTATCTGCTTCTTGGATTAGTAAAAAAATTGTAGATCCATTAAATAAAATTGATTTGGAGAATCCTGAAGAAAGCGATGTTTATGATGAACTAAAACCATTTACAAAACGCATTGCAGAAGAAAATTTTGAAAAATCGCAAAGAGAAGAGCTTCGACAGCAATTTACAGCAAATGTTAGTCATGAATTAAAAACTCCACTTACAAGCATTAGTGGTTTTGCGGAAATATTAAAATCTGGTGGAACAGATGAAACAACAACAAAAGATTTTGCAGCTTCTATTTATGATGAAAGTCAGCGGATGATTACTCTTGTAAATGATATTATTAAGCTTTCAAAGCTTGATGAAAAGTCAATAAGTCTTGAAAAGGAAGCAATTAGTCTTAGAGACTTGTGCAGGGACGTAATTGAAGTTGTTTCTGCAAATGCCAGGGCAAAAAATGTAACAATAAATCTGTCTGGGGAAAGTGGATTAATAAATGGAGTTCAGCCTGTCATTTATGAAATGATTTATAATCTTGTGGATAATGGAATAAAATATAATATTGAGGGCGGAAAAGTTGAAATCAATATTCAAAATATGATGGAAAGCAAATGTGTAATTCTAACAATAAAAGATACTGGTATTGGAATTCCTGCTTCAGAAAAAGAAAGAATATTTGAACGTTTTTATAGAATTGATAAAAGCCGTTCGAAACAAAATGGGGGAACAGGACTTGGACTTAGTATTGTAAAACACGCGGCAAAATATCACGGTGCCAGCATTTTACTGAACAGCGAAGTGGGAAAAGGAAGCACATTTACAGTTATATTCCCAGTGTAAAAAATTTTACATAAACTTAACATAAACATAATTTTCAAAACTCATATAAACCACCATATTATAGCCATGATTATGAATGTATTATCACAGGTTATTAGCTTTATAGGGTCTTTGTGCCTGTTGCTTTTTGGAATGAATATGCTGAGTAATGGTATACAGAAAGGAGCGGGAAGTGGATTACAAAAGTTACTTGGAAAAATAACGGGCAATCGATTTTATGCTGTTTTAACAGGTATAGGTGTTACTGCTATAATTCAATCATCTGGTGCTACTACTGTTATGGTAGTATCCTTTGTTAATGCTGAGATTCTGACTTTGGAACAAGCAATTGGGGTGATTTTTGGTGCAAATATTGGAACAACGGTTACTGCCTGGATTGTTTCTCTTTTTGGATTTAGTTTTTCTATTTCAGCCATGGCAATTCCAATGTTTGGTTTTGGATACATTCTGAAATATTTTAAGAAATTTCGCATTCATAATTTTGCAGAATGTTTTATGGGTTTTGCTCTGCTATTTATGGGACTTGGGCTGCTTAAAGAAAGCCTGACCTTAGGACCAGCTGCAAATAAAGTTTTTTCTATTATAAATGAATGGGGACTGGGAGGCATTCTCCTAGGTGTTTTGACAGGTGCCATAATTACAGCATTGATACATTCAAGTTCTGCAATGACAGCAATTGTACTTACAATGGCGGCAGGGGGAACTTTAAGCTGGGAGCTTAGTGCTGCAATTGTTTTGGGAAGTAATATTGGTTCTACTGTAGATGCAGTAATGTCGAGTTTTGGTGCTAGTGTAAATGCTCGACGTACTGCTTTTGTTCATGTGGCTTTTAATGTTACAGGTACAATAATAGCATTACTGATTTTTAGACCTTTTCTTAGTTTGATTGATATTATTATTCCATTGGAGCCTTCTGCAAATATAACAACACATATTGCAATGCTACATACAATTTTTAATATTTGTGCAACTTTAATATTTATTCCTTTTGTAAACCAGATTGCAATGATTTCCCGCAAGGTGATTTCTGAATCAGCAACAGAAAAGGATGAACATTATCATCTGCCAGCAATTCTTCCTCATTCTAGAATTAGTGCAGATTTATATTCTTACCAGATTCAAACAGAAATAAGTAAAATGAGTGCAAAAATAATGGAAATGTTGGATTCTGTATGCAACAGTTTTACAAATCCAAACAACGCGGATGAAGAAAATGAACATGTAAAATATCTTGAAAACTATATTGATGAAATGAATGCAGCAATTACAGGATTTTTACAAAAGTGTTCCCGATTACCAAATGCCAATCGTAAAGAAAGACAGCATTTTTCAGATTTGATTCATATTACAGATACAATGGAAAATCTAAGCGATGAAACTTGTTCATTAATGCACACTGTAAAAAAATTTGTAACTGATGAAAAATATAGGACCGATTCAAAACGAAGTCGTGAAATAATGGATTATATAGAAAGAGTTCGTATTTTCTTTGAGCAGGTTTGTGTTTATTTTACAATTGGTTTTTCCGCTGAAGAACGAAACTCTGGAGAAATAATTGAACAAAGAATTGATGAAACTAAAAAAGAATTGAAGAAGGAAAGTCGTAAGCGTCTTGAAGCAGGTGCAGATGTGAAAGAAGAACTTAATTATATGGACATGGTTCGTAAAATTGAACGAGCTGGTGATTGTGTTTATGGAATTTTGCAAAGTTTATAAAAAGGATTATAAATATCTTTTAAAATCCTGACCATTAACTCCAGCAAACAGTTCGCATATGAACAGCTCCATAATTTTTAAGGTAGGATACATTTTCTTTCTCCTGCATCACCCAAAACGCCCTGTAATATAATCTTCTGTTTTCTTCATTTTTGGCTTACTGAAAATCTGTTCAGTGTCGCCAGCTTCAATAATTTCTCCAAGCAAGAAAAACACAGTTTTATCGCTAATTCGTACTGCCTGCTGCATATTGTGAGTAACAATGATGATTGTGTATTTTTCTTTAAGCTGCATAACCCAGTCTTCAATTTTTGAAGTAGAAATTGGATCCAGTGCAGAAGTTGGCTCGTCCATTAAAAGCACCTCCGGCTGAACGGCTAAGGCTCTGGCTATGCAAAGTCGCTGCTGCTGACCGCCACTTAATTCCAGTGCGGATTTTTTTAGATTATCTTTGAACTCATCCCAGATGGCCGCATTGCGTAAAGATGTTTCTACAATTTCATCCAGTTCTGCCCGCTTTTTGATTCCGTGAGTGCGGGGACCGTAAGCAATGTTATCGTAAATGCTCATTGGAAAAGGATTAGGCTTTTGGAAAACCATACCTACATTTTTTCGGAGCAGGTTTACATCTGTGGATTTGTCTAAAATGTTCAGATTACTAACGGGGCGTTGCGGGGTGTCCCCGCTGATGGGGGTGTGTGAGCAACGAAGTGCGAACCATGGGGGAAGAGTCGCTTCGCTAACGAGTTTTGTTTTTGATTTTTTTCTATCGGAAAACAAAACATCGCTTTCCCCTCCAATCTTAATTCTGCATTCAGAATTCTTAATTAAAATTTCCCCTTCTATTTTGCAGCCTTCAACCATATCGTTCATTCGATTGATGGATTTTAGCAAAGTAGACTTGCCACAGCCGCTTGGACCAATAAACGCCGTAATCTGATTTTCTGGAATCTCCAGATTTATGTTTTTGAGCGCATGAAAGTCGCCGTAATATAAATCCAGATTTTTAATTTCAATTTTGTTCATGTCTAAAGTTTAGCAGGCTAATGTAAAGTAATTTTGAAAAATATGTAAAAGGTATGTAAAATTAAAAAATGGAAATAAAACCAGTTACTATTGAAGATTATGATTCTCTTATTTTTTAATCTTTTTTGCCACCAGACCTGCCACAGCATTAATGCCTGCAACCATAATCAGCAAAACGACTGCTGTAGCAAAAGCCTGTCCAGTATGTAAACCTTCGGAACTTAAAACATACATGTGAATGGCAAGTGTTCGACCTGACCCAAAAAGATTTGCTGGTACCTGAGCAACAGTTCCTGCTGTGTAAATTAGTGCAGCAGTTTCACCAACAACACGTCCTGTAGCAAGAATAATTCCGCTTAAAATTCCAGGCATTGCACTTGGCAGTACAAGCGTAAACACCGTGTGCAGCTTCCCAGCCCCAAGGCCAAAACTTCCTTCCCGGAATGAATCAGGCACCGCAAGCAGACTCTCCTCCGTTGTCCGCATGATAGTTGGTAAAATCATAATCGCAACAGTAGCAGCCCCAGCCATCAAGGAGTAGCCCCAGTGCAAAAAAACAACGAACAGCAGCATTCCAAAAAGACCATATATAATCGAAGGAATTCCCGTCAGCGTTTCAGTGGTCATTCGCACAATCTTCACAAATCCATTTCCTTTTTTCGCATATTCAGCAAGATAGATTGCACTTCCAATTCCCAGAGGGCAGGCAATTACAAGGGCCATCAAAGTCATTATCAAAGTATTTATTAGCGCAGGCACTACCGAACAGTTTTCCGATGTATATTTCCAGTTGAATAAGTCGCTCCTTAAGAATGGAACTCCCTTTACCAAAATGTAGCCCAACATGAACAATAGAACTTCAATTGTAAATCCAGCACAAAGATAAACACTACCTTTTACAAAAAGTGATTTTGTATTTCTAAAAGCACATTTTTCACTTTTGATTATCTTTTTATTATTTTCCATTTTCATAGGCTTAATTTAGAAAAGAATTGTTAGTCTTCTGGGAAGTTTTTGTTAAAATTAAGTTAAATACTAAATCATCATCTTTTGGGAACTTATCTTTTTTTTACTGTTTATATTCACTTAAATCAGATATATATTTTAATTATGAGAAAAGAAATTAGACGTTTTATTATGATTATTTTGGGTGCAGTTTTGATGGCTGTAAATATTAAAACTTTTGTTCATTCGGCAAATTTAATACCAGGCGGATTTAGCGGACTTGCACTTTTAATCCAAAATATCTGTCAAAAATATTTCGGACTCAAATTACCATTTTCAATTTTAGTTTACATATTCAATATCTTTCCTATCTATATTGGATTCAGATATATCGGCAAAAAATTTACTCTATATTCTATGATGATGATAATTGTATCCGGATTTTTAACTGATATTATTCCAGACCTCAAAATTACCAATGATATTTTGCTGTGTTCAATTTTTGGTGGAATTTGTAATGCTATTGCTATTAATTTTTGTTTGATAGCAGATAGCTCTTCTGGTGGTACAGATTTTATTTCGATTTATGTTTCAGAAAAAACCGGTAAATCTGCCTGGAATTACATTTTGGCTGGTAACTTCTGTATCCTGATTATTGCTGGTATTTTTATTAACTGGAATGTGGCTTTGTATTCAATCATCTTCCAATATGTTTCTACTCAGGTTCTCAATTTTCTTTATAGACGTTATGAAAAAATCACATTGCTGATTGTTACCGATAAACCTGATGAAATATATAAAATTATAAAAGAACAGACCAACCATGATGCAACAGTATTTAACGGAAAGGGATGCTATCAAGGAATAGAGCATACTTTACTATATTCCGTTGTATCTGGCTCTGAAAGCGGCAATCTTGAAAAAAAGATTCGTCTGGCAGATCCAGATGCTTTCATAAATGTAATTCGTTCCAAATCCATTGTTGGCCGGTTCTTTAAGAGAAATCTAGAATAAGGGTAGGTTTAAATAAATGAAAAAAACACATACAAACTTCCCACAGCGTCTTAGAGTAAAAATACTACCGCTACAACGTGCCTACGAAGCTGCTCGCTGAAGCTGTTTGGAAGTTATCCATCTCGCTGCGCTCGTCAGCTTCAGAGGCACTTCCTAGTCCCGTTTTCGCTCCCGTACTTTTACTCTAAGACTTCCCTGGTATTTTGATTTTTTTTATTCAAACCATAGGGCCCGGAAGGGGCAGAATTTATTAAACACATTCCCGCCTTCAAAAAGAATCACTCATTACGGCCATAAATGCTTGAAACTTTCACATCGTCTATGCACTGTTTGACATTAATACAAGTTGTGTTATAATGAAAAAACTTTTGAGAAAAGAGGGTTTAGTTCGTATGCTCTATCAATCATTCAATCAATCATTCAATCAATAGCATAATTG
>JAHAZJ010000150.1 GCA_018385315.1 Treponema sp.
ATATTTTACATTTTTCTAGGGCAAAGTCAGCAAGTTACTATTCGCTTTCTGGAGAAATATTTTGTTTCCAAATGTAAAAGTCTTTGAATTAAATAAAGTTTCAGCCTTTTACAGTCTTTCCACCAGCTCAAAGCGCCCTTCTGCTTTACATCAGGTAGTTCTCGTTCTTCCATTAGTTTGTGTGCATTTATTTTCCAACATTTCTATCTTCCATGGCTCTGCTTATACTTTTTTCCGCTGCCACATGGACACGGATCATTTCTGCCAACCTTTGGGATTTGCTGAAAATTCATCCCTGCAAATTCCTTTGGAAAAGGGATTATATTTGGATTGTTCTGTATGTATTCCTGCCGTCTCTGATTTGCTAAATCCGTAGGAGTCCAGCCATAATTTACCCACAAATGTGTTGAATTATGAAGGTTCTGATAGATTCTAAAAAACTGTTCTGCATCTTTTACTTTCAAGGATTCTGTCAGCTTAAAATCTTCATTCAGAATATTAATGACCTCTGTCATCCTAAAGCCATTTTTTATGTAATACATCAGATAATAAAGAATCTCATCAAAATCATCCTTTCGATATTTCTCAAGAAACTTTCTCATCTGAATAAAATATGGATTATTATGCTCTATTTCATACTGGTCAAAATAGTTTAACTGATATTCATCTTGGGAATTACAGAAATCTTCATACCATTTTTTTAATATCGAAGAATCAGGAAGATAAAGACTATGCCTGCTTCTGTCTTCAAAAAGATATTTTACTTCTTTTTCAGTCAGATATTTATGTGAAATAGCATTAAGACTTTCATACCATTTGTATTCCTGAGTAGTAACTGAACTGAAAGACATATGTTCAATAATTTGATCATCAGAAAGCGGAATCTCTGGAAAAACAACTTTCCATAATTTTCCAAAATCCTCTACTGTTAGTGCACCATATGCAGAAATAAAACAGCTGGAAAATTGCTGAAAATTCTCCCACTTGCCGTATGGAGTTTTTCCTTTTTCATCAACTTCGCTTAAAACTTCACCAATAATTTCTACTGGTATAGAATAAAATTCGTCGTCATCCGTATAATGATGAAAAATATAACCATGTCGCATCAGATTTTTTGCTATTGCTGAATTAAACATATATATAAAAACTTCATTCTCATTATTTTTATCTTCGGGAATAGATAATTCTGTATTTACCCTGCCTCCTTCGTTACCAACATCACTAAGTAACATCAGCATAAGGGTATAAACAACCTTATTTTCATACATAAAAAAATGTCTGCAGGTTGAAACAATTGCCGAACAAAGATATTCCACAAGTTCTTCTTTTTTCGAAAAGCTTTCGTCACTATATGATTCACATATGAGTTCCAGCTGACTTTTAGTAAGCTGCTCCAGAGAACTTCTCAAAGATCTTGCTGCAGGCTTTTTTACAGATAATTTTGTTTTACCAATATACGGTATACATAATCCATGAAACATTATTTACCACCCCTTAATTCTATCGTCACAGCCACTTACGTCGCTTCGCATCGTTTGCATGAGTTGAAATTAATTAACTCAGCGTCAAAGACGCTTGCGCATCCCATCTGCTGCCTCGGCGTTCAAAAATCGTGATATTATCCACCGGAAAATCTTCTACCAGCTTTAGTTCATTCATCACCTGCAGAGCCTCTGTAATTACACCTGCCGAAATATCACGATTCGCAACAGTTCCATGGGGCTGAAAAGGCTTCTGGTCCTTCTTTGTACATCCCGGACAGGCATTCAAAATTGCCTTGACAGTTTCATCCCTCAGTCTTGTCCAGTCATCTCCAGCCACAACATTTGCAAAAAGTGTTCTGTCCCCAAAAGCGTCAAAATTATCGATATGAGCTGTAAAACCTAAGCCTTTAGGTAATACATCCTTCTCAATTGCTCGCACCAGGTCTTCTGTTGAATATTCCTCCTGCAATCTAAAGGGCGGAACTAAAGTAACGTGAATAGGTGTTCCATGACCGCTTTTGCAGCCATAAGCCTCTCTCATATAACGTCGACAGTCTTCCAGAGTAAGCGTAATATCCTCTGGAAGAAGAACCCCAATAAAATGTGTCTGCTGTGTAAAATTTTTTTGTTTCATCATTTCTATAATAACATTTATTTACATTATAAACACCACGTTAGCGACCTTGCATGGATGTAATTTTTATCATTCATTTTTATATACATCACCGAGCTGCCATGTATGACCAAAATGCTCAGTGAAGCGCTTTAAATCTTCAAATCTTATGCTGATTGATGCCGTATTCCTCAGCGGATGGATTATAACTTTCTTTCCTTCAAAGTTCTGGTCATACAGGATTTTGACCTTCCTTTCTGTATCAAACATAATGCAAAGTGGCGTTACAGAACCCGGAGTAATATTAAGATACTGCATAAGTTCATCAGGATTACAAAAACTAAGCCGTCCAAAGCCAAACTGCTCCCCAATCTTCTTAAGGTCTGCCCTTTTATGCAAATCCATGCTCACAAGCCCGTAATTCTTGTTCTTATCTTTTACAAACAGATTCTTTACGTCCATTCCTTCCAGGGTAATAACAACATCTTTTGAATCTTCTTCGGAAAAAATTGCCTTATGTTCCTGCTTTTCATAAGGAATATTCAAATCCTTTAAGACCTGAAAAATGTCTACTGCTTCACTCATTATTCAAAATCTCCAGAGTCTTTTTATCTTTTTCCCCTCCAAAGAACTTTTCCAGAACCTTGGTAAAAGACTCTATTTCAGGTGCAGCTTCTGAAAAAAGAGTCATACAGGACTTTAATTTAAGATCATCCGGATAGCCCATTACTTCCGTTGCATTAGAACTTTTTAGCCTCAAAAGGGCTTCTGAAATCTTTACAAGCCTTGCCCTCAAAATTTCATCCTCTATATAAGCCTTTGCTTCAATCCTTCCGTCAATTCCATAAAACTTAGATATTTCACTATACCCAAGTTCTTTTAATTGAGGAAAGATATACCACATCCAGTGACTTTCCTTGTAGCCATTCCTTATTTCTTCCAGGGCACGAGAATAATCTTTTTCCTTTGCTTTTTTGAATCTTTCTAAATTAAAGTCCATTTAATCCTCTATATTGATTATATGCTGTCAGAGTTTTCTTGCAATTGCTTTTTCTTCAAAAACCCTCATCACCTCATGCATATCATCCGTCGTAAACTCATAAACCCACTTTTTAAACTGCTCAGGAAGTCCAAAAAAGGCTTCTCCCATACCTGCTGCAATATCCGTTAAAGTATCGCAGTCGCCGCCAAGACTTACAGCCGTCCTGATTACATCCTCAAAGTCCTCTCCTTCCAGAAATGCCGTTATCGCTTCCGGGCATGTCTCCTGACAGCTTTCTACATGACGGTATTCTGGACGTATATCGTCACAAGTACGACTTAAATCATAATCAAACTCGTTCTGAACATATTCCTTAATTTCAGCCTTCGTTTTTCCGTTTCGTGCCATCCAGATTACCGAAGCAATGGATTCAGCCCCTTTCACACCTTCCGGATGATTATGCGTAACTTCTGCACTCCAGCGGGCAACTTCACGAGTCCTTTCCAGAGTATCAAAAAGCCAGCCCACAGAACTGACCCGCATAGCTGAGCCATTACCGTAACTTCCATAAGGCTTTGTATCCTCACAGGCAAGCCAAATATAAAACTTTCTTCCGTAACCTGCATGAGGATATTTGTGTCCCCAAAGCTGCATACTGGTTATCATTGCAGTTTTCATTGTGTTCTCATCTGCATCAAGGCCTGCCTTCAAAATTCCGTCACAGATTGCAATTGTCATTACCGTATCATCTGTAAAACGTGGATTCTTACAGAATAACGGAAACTTCTTTGTCTTTGGGCTTCTGTTGAACTCATAAGGCTGCCCGATTATATCTCCTAAAATTGCTCCAAACATAACGTCCTCCTATAAAAATTTGAACCAACTCCTTGTGCCAGCGTCTAACCGGCACTTTATGGCTTTATAATAAGAAAAAACAAACCTCACCGGGTCGCCTTTTTGGCGAAATCTTTATTACTGAATGATAGACCTAAAAATTGCTTTCGCAATTTCCTTTACGGTCTGCTATTGAACATCGGTTGCCAGCGACCTTACACAGGCGCAAAACACTCTTCACCATGATCATCCAGAATGACATCCACATTGATAAGGTTATAAATCTGATTCATTACGCAAAACTTCACAATCATGTCAAACTTACTCGATGGCATAAAAGCATATCCTGCACTGGCAAGAAAACTTTCATATTCCTCAAGCGGGAGTTCAAGAGCAAGTCCAAGTGCCATTACCGTATGCTTTTTGGGAACATAATCTTTATTGCTGATGATTTTTGAAAAAAACTTTTTATCGATGCAGGCCTTTTTATAAACTGTAACATTATCCAGTTTTCTGTCTGCTATCAGCTGCATAAGCGTGTTCTGGAAATTGAGTTTGTCCTTTGAGCTTCTGATAAAGGCATCAACATCAATCGGCGTAATCTCTTTTTCTTCACAATGAACTGGTTCAAGATTAACAGCACCAGCAACTTTCAGAGATCTGTTAAGTTCTTTTTCCGCAAATAGCCTTTCTGGTGGAGCACCGGTTATTGCAGTAGATGCAAAGAATCCTGAGACCCTGTCATCCTCTCCTTCATACCCGTCAAGGTTATCAAAAAGGAAGTCCTCTACGTCATCAAAAAGCTTTTCTGAGATTTTATAAGATTCTTTGTCATATACAACCAGCAGAACATCAACTTCATGCTCTAATAAAAAACGGCTTATTTCTTCAACAGCAATCTGCAGTGCCAGTTCTTTTGGAAACCTATAAAAACCACTTGACAATAGAGGAATGGCAACAGATTTGCAGTTCAGCTCTGTAGCTGTTTTTAGGGCTGTTTGATAACAGCTCCGGAGTATTTCTTTTTCTCCATGATTTCCATCCTGATAGAATACTCCAATAGTATGAATGATGTATTTTACGCCATGCTTTTTCAGATTAAAGGTCGGTGTCCAGGCAGACTGCCCCCTCTCTATAACTCCAATTTCCTTTCTGGCAGCAAGAAGTTTATCCCGTCCCGCTGCCTCATACACAGCAGTATCCGTTCCCCTGCCTACAACCGGCATAGGATTTGCTGTATTTACAATTGCATCTGCACGAACCTTTGTAATGTCGTTTCTTAAAATCTTGAATGCCATATTTTATTTATACCACTTTATACAAAGCGTTTTGAATCTCTGCAAGGCTGAAGTAAAGTTCTTATATAATCTTAATACGAAAACTCTCTATCAAAATAAGAACCTTGATTGAAAATTTCATTCTTAAAAATTTACTCCTTCAATCCAATCACATTCTTCAACTGCTCAAAGCTGTCAATAT
Source organism: Treponema sp. (assembly GCA_018385315.1). Classification (GTDB taxonomy): domain Bacteria; phylum Spirochaetota; class Spirochaetia; order Treponematales; family Treponemataceae; genus Treponema_D. The sequence goes on from JAHAZJ010000150.1 coordinate 5,393, forward strand.
GGTCATATTTTACGCCACTTGTAGAAACAACATTAAACAGCTTTTTAGCACATTCAATCTTGTTAGATTCAATCTTATTAAGCTGCATATCTTCCATAGTGCCCTTTGTTTCAGCAATAAAGAAAACATGTTTTACTTTGTCTTTATCAAATGCAATAGCCCAGTCAGGAGCGTAATTTCCTACAGGAGTTGGAATCTGGAAGGAACGAGGCAAACGTGCGTAAACAACAACTTCCGAAGCTCCATCCAAATCTTCAGCAAACTTCCATTCAACTGTACTATCAGTAAATACCAAATCCTGAATACATTTCTTGGCAATGAAAGGTTCTTTATCCGGCAGTTTTGGAGAAGTAAAAATACTTGAATCATAAGTATCCTCAAGTTCGTGGTATTCAATGTGTTCAACAATTTTTGTAGATTTCTGAGCATTGATGATATTTATTACATCACGAATAAACTTCTCAGGATTAAATCCAAACTGTTCCATTTCTTTTATAGTAAGTTTACTCAAAATTGTAGCAACAGTTTTGCGGGTCAGCTTACAGCCTTTAGCAATATCACCAACAAGGTCATACTTTACAGAACTGGCAACAGCACGGCTCAAAGATTTAGATTCAGAATTTGCATTGCCAAAAGCAGTTCCAGAGCGAATCTGGCTTTCATCAATTTTATCTTTCTGCTTACCAATTTCCAGAGTGTAGCGCATAGGCACAATTTTCAAATCGCTCTTAATAGCCTGAACTGCATTTGTAATCAATTCTTCGCTATTAAAGTGGCAGCTGTAAGTGTACTTATGATTAATCTTCTTCCAGAGCTCCTGGAATATATCCTTATCAAAGTTCTTGTTAAGTGGATTTCCATTTTCCCACTGAGGCTTCTGACCATTATCAATCATTCCAACAAGAACAGAAGGATTATAAACAGCCTGTATCAACTTCTGAACTTGTTCAAAAATCTCTGTCGTTGCATTTGCATTCTGGAATAATTCTTCAGGCAATGTCTGATGCAGTGTAGCAGGAAGGTTTTGGATAGACTGTTCTTCAACGGCAGTCTTATAAATATCAGTAGGCTTATCTTCATCATCTATGTAATTATTTCTAACCAGATAGTTATGAATAATATTTGCTTGTTTTGAATTAATTTCAAATGTCTGTCCACAAACAGTAATTGTTTTACCTTCAAAATAATCCATGCTTGCAATCTTAGGTCTAGAATCACTAAGCTCAGCAGTAATATCTTTCTGAAGTCCATCAACAAAATCACGGTAACTTTCACTTGCAATTACAGTCAGTGTGTTTACATCATGAATAGCATCTGCCAGAACTTCTTTATCCTGCCGCACACCATCTTCATTTACACAAAGGCGCATACCTCGTCCAACTTCCTGTCGGCGGCTGATGTTATTGTCAGAATGCTTTAGAGTACAAATCTGGAATACATTCGGATTATCCCAACCTTCCCGCAAAGCAGAGTGTGAGAAGATAAAACGAATAGGCATGGCAAAATCCAAAAGCAAATCTTTTCGCTTTAAAATTAAATCGTATGTTGAAATATCCTCATCGCTGTCACCAGATGAATCAGTCAGCTTTCCTTTTTTATCGCGGCTAAAATAACCTTCATGACATGTACTGATTTCGGCAGAAGCTGGAAGCAGTACTTTTTGATAATAACTATCAGGATTAATATCCACAAAGTCATTCAAAACAGTTTTGTATTCTTCTTCAAACATCTTTCCATATTCGCCAAGAATTTCATTTCCGTCATCATCGTAAGCGCGGTATTTTGCAACTTCATCAATAAAGAACAAAGATAAAACTTTTATTCTAAGACCTGAATCATAAAACTCTTTTTCTTTCTTAAAATGGCTGCGGATTGTTTCACGGATCTGAACACGGCGAATATCTTTTTCTGCAACGTTTCCAGTCATTTCTCCAACTTTAAGAACTGTAGAATCAGAGTTATCACTAACAGCTTTATTAAAGCGAATCAGGTTTTCCTGTGGCAAAATTTCAGCAATGTAAAGTCCTTTATATTCAGGAAGTCCTTTACTTGCTTCATCCAGCTTGTCCCCCTGATTAAGTTTTACATACTGGCGTTTAATTCCATTTCCTTGTTTTACTTCAATCTCAAGTTTTACCATAGGAGCAGCATTTTTTGAAAGAATAATGGAATCAGCGTAAATATAAGTATTTGTTCCGGCAATATTTTCAAGTTTAAAGCCTTTTACTTCAATCTTCTTTACAAGTTTCTGATTGTAGGCATCCAAAGCATCCAGACGGTAAACAAGATTATGCTGAATCTTATGAGTAGCAGAATAGTTAATTACAAACAAAGGCTTAAACTGAGTTAAAGCTTTCTGTGTAGCTGATTTTTCATCTCCCATTCTCTGAGGTTCATCAAGAATCAAAATAGGTCTGTTGGCTGCAATAACATCAATTGGCCGGCGGCTTGCAAATTCATCACGCTTTGTGTAAATAATGCGGGCAGCCTCGTTTCCTTTACGGCCTTCAACATTCTTTTCTTTGTTCAGCGAAGTATTAAAAGCCTGTGTATTGATAATCATTACATTAATATCGCTACTGGCAGAAAACTGGTCAATCATATTCAAACGCTTTGAATTGTAAATGAAGAATCTGATTTTCTTTCCATACTGCTGCATAAAATGTTCTTGTGTATATTCAAGGCTTTTGTAAATTCCTTCACGGATTGCAACAGAAGGAACAACAATCATAAACTTGCTCCAGCCATAAGCCTTGTTCAGTTCATACATTGTTTTTGTATAAACATAAGTTTTACCGGTTCCGGTTTCCATTTCAATATCAAAACTTGGAACTCCTGCAGTACGTTTTACTTCATTTGTGCGGATAATGAAATTTGCGTCCTGAATCTTATGGATATTTTCCAAAAGCTCTTTATCACCAAGAATTAAATCTGCATTGCGGTAGCCGTTGTCTGCCTGTTCAAGTTCTTCGTCAAGATTTTCACTCGGATTAGAGGCAAGTAACGCCGCCTCATCAAACAAAGCGTTCTGTGCTATCTCAATTTTTTGAACCTGCGGCATAATTCCTTTGTCGCGTAAATATTGAACTTTATCTGCAAACTGTTGACCTTCAAAACATTTTACAAGAGCATCTACAGCTTCTGTTTGATATTTTTGTATCTTAAAATTGAATTTCATGAATTACCTCTTTTACAGCATTTACAGTTTCTTGATATGTTATGTCTTTTGCATACGGAAATTTCTTCTGGTACTTTGCCCATTGAGATTTCAATTCCGAACTGTTTTCTATAACAGCAAGGCGATTGTTTGTTTCATACAAGCACCTCCATGTATTTTCTGACCTGCTCAGAAACCTTGAACTTCTGTGCATATTCATAAAGGCGAAAAAAATCTTTATCTTTTGACAGCACATAGTTTTTTACAGCGGAAACAACAGTCTCTTCGTCCATGCGGGAACGGCTCCGCAAAATGTCACAGACTGTTCTTTCTGCAT
>JAHAZJ010000163.1 GCA_018385315.1 Treponema sp.
AATTGCGATTCAGGCTTTGCTTTTTTATTTTGATACGAAAAATCAATGCTTGTCATTGCAATAATCGCAATTGTTATAGACCTGCTCACCTTCCTAATTAAATAGGACTTAAGAGCATAAAAAAAAACCGCCCATAAGTGTGACGACTTCGGCGGGCTATCCAAAATAGCTTAACGGAGGCGGTCGCTCATTTGCTTTGCGTCCCCGTTCTTTTAAATATACACGCCAATGCCCTTTTTGTCAATTTTTCATTTTTTTTTGAATAAGTCGCAAGTATCAAGAATATAAAAAAAATCCAGTCAAGCTTGTCTTGGCTGGATTTTTATACAACATATATTTGCAGTTTTGCGTAAAAGTAGCTTATTAATATGCTATAATTTCAGAAATAATTATATATTGACTAGCTGCAGTGAATCCATAAGTATCATTAAAAGCACAGAAATAGTAAGTACTGCCTGGCTTTAAATCCATTAATGTAATTGAAGATTTACCTTATTATTTTTGCTTTAGGCATGGCATGGGTACCGGTTCACCTTCACGCAGGGAAGTAACTTCGATAATATAATTTTTTCGAGGTTTCTGAACTATGTTCTAGAATTTATACATTGCACCAAGTGTAGCAAAAATACAAGGTACAAGTTGTTTATCAGTGATTTTTTCATTTTCAAATGATAAAGATGGTGTTCCAATTAATCCTAATTCCATGTTAAACAAAACTCCTTTTTCTTTCTTTGAACTTCCTGGTTGCCAGCCGATTCTTACCTATTGTGAATCTCAAGACCAAAAGTTGGAAATCCTAAGCGTAGAAGTCCACCAGCACTTAAATTCTCATACCACTTGTTAGAATTTTCCTTTGCAAATAATGCACAAGAAATCATTCCCAATACCACAAATACAGATAAGATTTTTTTCATAAAAATACCTCTTAAATAATTAATTTATTTTTATTCTAATTTCATTTTTTTATTTTGTAGTCAGACTAAATTAATCAAAACTTGATGAATTTTTTCAGCTAGTTTATATGTTTAAAAGCATAAAAATATGAAAAAAAAAATTGATCATGTGGTAGAATCAATGAGGTAGAAAAGTCACAGGTCTTGGATTTTACTAACGCAGAATCTTTGTGGAAGAGGGGATTAAGAGCAGGAAAATCGTTAGATTTTCCGAATCCGTGTGATAAAGAAAAGAAAAGTCACAGGTCTTGGATTTTGCTAACGCAAAATCTTTGGGGAAGAGGAAAGTCGATGTTGAAGTTTGAAGAAGAAACAAAAAGGATTTTAAATGCTTGTTTAGAAGTTCATAATGAATTGGGATGTGGTTTTCTTGAGCCTGTATATCAAGAAGCGTTAGAAAGAGAATTTCGGATAGAAAAAATTCCTTTTGAACGTGAAAAACTTTTACCTATACTATATAAAGGGCAGAAATTGGACAAAAATTATTTTGCTGATTTTATTTGTTTTAATGAAATTATATTGGAAATAAAAGCTGTTTCAACAATTGCAAAAGCACATAAAGCACAAGTAATTAATTACTTAAAAGCGGCAAATAAACAAATTGGATTATTAGTTAATTTTGGCTGTAATTCATTAAAATGGGAAAGAATATCCCATTTTGAGGAACAGGAAAATCGTTAGATTTTCCGAATCCGTGTGATAAAGAAAAGAAAAGTCACAGGTCTTGGATTTTGCTAACACAAGCAGACCAGTGGCCCTCCGCCTAACTATAAGAACCAGCATCACTTTTACATTGGAATCGACCTTCACCCAGAACCACTCCATAATTTGTATAAATCACTAATGCAGGAATATTTGGGATAAATTATATGCAAAAACTTAAATTTTTATGCTATAATAAACCCGAGGTAAGAATATGCCTGAACTATAACGATTTGATTGAATTGTTATTTATATGATGTTAATTGAAATAAAACATCAGAATAAGCACTTTAATAAGATTCATTCATAGGAGTAAAAAAAGTGAAAATTGCTTTAGTTGGATACGGAAAAATGGGGCACATGATTGAGCTGTGTGCCAAAAGAGATGGACACGAAGTTGTTGCAACAATAGATACTTTTGCTCCAGATGCTTCTGTAAAAGTTTCAGAAGGAGATGCAGATGCTGTTGCTCGTGCTGTAAAATCAAGTGGAGCAGAAGGTGTTATTGAATTTACACATCCTTCTAGTGTAATAGCAAATGTAAAGGCACTTTTGCCTTTAGGATTGCCCTTGGTTGTTGGTACAACTGGTTGGAATGATAAACACGCAGAAATTGCAGAATTTGCGAAAAATGTTGGTGGAACTTTAATGACTGCTGGTAATTTTTCAATTGGTGTAAATATGTTTTACAGAATTGTTGAAGAAGCTGCAAAAATTATGGCTGATTTTAATGAATATGATGTTGCAACTTGGGAGGCTCATCATAATCAGAAAGCAGATAGTCCTTCAGGAACTGCATTGGAGATTGCCCGTCATGTTATGAAAGGATATCCATCTAAAACTGAAATTGTAACAGATGCCTTCCATGAACGTCCAAAGGCAAATCAACTTCATGTAAGTTCTACACGTTGCGGTAATATTCCAGGAACACATAAAGTATTCTTTGATGGAACTGCAGATACAATTGAATTAACACACACTGCAAGAAGCCGAGAAGGATTTGCTGTAGGTGCTGTAAAATCTCTTGATAAATTGAATAAGGCTCTTAAAACCGGAAAACTAACAAAGGGTGGTTTATACGGTTGGGACGACTTATTTAATTAGCTTTCTGTTTAATCAACATTAATTACTAATCATTAGTAAGCCAGTAAGGGTTATTAGAATTTCCGAAGAAGTCATTAAAAGTGTTCGAATGAGTTTTTCGATTTTTCTATTAATTTCTACTGGCTTTGTTGTTTGTACTGAAAAAAGGAAAAATTCCAGCAACATAAATAGAGAGCCAATAAAAAGGGTATATCCATATGCTCTGTGTACGTTTGAAATAGTAAGAAGTCCACAATAATTTAAAAATCCCAATCCTGCAAACTGAAATAGACGAAGCAGATAGGTAGTCAATTTTTGTTTTCCAATATATATAAATAAACTTAGTATTAGAGCAAGTAAAATTGTACCTTCTATAATAAAGGATGTAGTAGTGAAGTTAAAAACATAATATGTAGTTTTGTAAAGTCTAATCCAAACTAAAAAGCTGCAAATATACAACAGTTCTCCTGCAATATTGGTTCCTTTTGTGAAATTAAAATAAATGAAGAATTCACTTAATGAAATAAATGTAATTGCTAAGATTGAAAGAAGTCTTAATCTGTATGAATCTGGTAAATAAGAGTTCAGAGCCAGAATAATTGGAATACATGTTAATGGAATAAAAAAAAGGGATGTAATGCCTGAAATTATTTTCCAGTTTTTTATGAATGATAAAATGTAAAGTATAATACAAATTGCTAAAATGCTAAGTAAAATTATTGAGGTAATATTCATAATCCCTTCCCATGTTATAAAAAAAAGTCTTATTTACTATATCAC
>JAHAZJ010000164.1 GCA_018385315.1 Treponema sp.
CCCAAATCTTTGAAAGGATATTTTCCGGCTCCAAGTTCTCCTGCAAGAACTCCGTCTGCAAAAAAGACTGCCTTTAAGCCGTCCTGAACTACAAAGCCCTGAACGTTGTTGTAGTGGGCAATGTCGACTTCATCAATTTTAAGGGCAATCTGACCCGGAAGAATGTTCCAGTGGATAAAGCCTGAACTTACTGTAAGGTCATTTTCATCCTGGCCAGGGGCTGCCTTTGCCGCTGCCTGAGAATCAGCTGAAACCGGGCTGCCGCACTTACCGCAGAACTTTTTTCCCGGTGTAATCGGTGAACCGCATTTTGAGCAGACAAGACCTTTTGCCTCTGTTACTGTCATTGGGTTACCACAGTGTCCGCAGAATTTCTTTCCTTCTGGAACTTCATTTCCACATTTTGAACAAATCATATTTTTTCCTCTCTTATTTACTTTCAAGTATATTTTTTACCTTTCCGTCTTTTTCAAACTTTACAGTTACCAGCTGGTCGCCAATAACACCCTGCTTTTTGAACACGGCTGAATAATCATTATCTTTGGAAGACTTGTAATACTTTGGTTTGATGCCCTTAAAGTCTTCGTATTTTGAATAAACCATTTCTTCAATTGCAGCTGCAATTTTTTCATTTACTGTTGTAAGTTCCATTTTTATAGCCCTCCTGATATTTGGAAGCGGAATATGTACTCCTTTTGTAAAACTTTTTGAATTGTCTTTTGAAAAAAGCCCTTTTGAAGCAACCGGTTCTCCTTTCATTCGCGCACTTGGGTCGCCGTAAAGCGAAAATTCTGCCAGCGTTTTTATGCTTTCTTCTGAATCGTCCTGCATAAGGGCTTTTCGTGCTAGGCTAAGGCTTTCTCCCGCGCTCATGCCTTTTTTTAGGTTTTTAAGATGTTCTTCGGCAATTACGTCGGCGCAGCAGCCCTGCGGACAAGGAGTTCCAAAGGCAATACGGGAAGAGCCAAGAAAAGAAATGCACTTGCCCTTTAGTGCCGAAAGCAGAATTGAGTTTACGCAGCTTCTTCCTTCGTAAAAAGCTCCGTAACAGGCTTCTACCATCAGGAAATAGGGACTTGTTACATAAGAAAGGGAATTGTGATCCATTGCTGTAGGATATTCGTTTCCAGTCTGACCGTACCAGAATTCCGTTTTATTGCTTCCGTGAAGATTAAAAAGGAAAAGGTTTGTATTTTCTTCTATCAGATTTGTGATGGTTGTATTTTCGCAGGCAGGGGAAGTAAAAACCTGTCTGTCTGAAATATTTTTGTAAATGTCAGCAGATTCTTCCTGCCAGACCTGGGCACTTAAGGCAAAAGTTTTTACCTCTTCCAGCTTACCGCAGACTGCTTTCAGGTTTTCAAAGTATTTTTCCAGGTCTATGCCGCTTTCCGGAAGGCGGCCCACTTTTAGGCAGTTATCAAAATCATATTCCTGTCCGTCAAAGGGTGAAGCCGTGTCCAGTGTAGAATAGGGCAGGTCGGAAGAAACGTCTGCATCAGATTCAAAATCACTGGCTTCGTTTTTCCATACAATTGACGGAATTATTTTTGAAGAGCCGATAATGAAAAGATATTTTGGATGATTCTTTTCTACAAGGGCTTTTATGATGGCAATGTGCTGGTCTACACTGCCGCAACCTGCTATGCTTTTAGAAGCGTCGCAAAGCTGGTAGCCGATTCCACGATTTTGGGCAGTTTCAATAAATTTTTCAAGAATTACTGTAACTTCGCCTTCTGTTTTCTGTAAACTTTCAGCCAGGAGTGGAAGGTTTGTATATAAAATTCCTTCTTCAATAACAGCTTTACCCGATCTTACAGCAGCAGATTTATTTTCAGTAACTTTTGCACCACAATTTTCGCAAAAGAGCACTCCCTCAGAAAGAGGGGCTCCGCAGTCTTCACAAAATGCCATACCATAATGATAACATCAGATTTTTCTGTTGTATTCAGTGAAAACTCACTTTATTTTAGTGAGTTAACTCAATGAAGTTTTGCAGGAGGTGGGAGTGTTGTTAGAAATTAACGATATCGGGGAAATTAACACTTGTAAAATTAACGAATTTGTGGTTATATGACATTATAAAATTAACGATTTTGAGGTTTTATGACATTTAAGCGCAAAATCTATGACAAATTCCTTGAATGGAAAAAAAACTCAGATGGCAAAACCGCTTTGCTTGTAGAAGGTGCAAGACGAATCGGCAAATCAACCATTGTTGAGGAATTTGCCAAAAACGAATACGAATCATATATCCTCATTGATTTTACTAAGGCATCGAAAGAAGTCCTTAATCTTTTTGATGACATTTCTGATTTGAATTACATTTTCCTGCGGCTTCAGCTTATCTATCATAAAGAACTTCACCAGCGAAAAAGCCTCATCATTTTTGACGAGGTTCAGTTCTGTCCTAAGGCTCGGCAGGCAATAAAGCATCTTGTTGCCGACCATCGCTATGATTATATGGAAACCGGTTCTCTGATTTCGATTCGAAAAAATGTAAAGGACATCCTTATTCCAAGCGAGGAACGCCAGGTTCAGATGTATCCCATGGATTTCGAGGAATTTAAATGGGCTTTAGGCGACACCGTTACTATAAAGCTTTTGCGGGAATCTTTTGAAAAATATCAGCCTCTTGGGGATGACTTGAACCGTAGGATGATGCGGGACTTCAGGCTTTATATGCTTGTTGGCGGAATGCCAAAGGCTGTGAGCACTTACATTGAGACAAATAATATGAGGCTTGTTGACGAAGAAAAACGCGATATTCTTCGGCTTTATGAATCCGATTTTATGAAGATTGACTCAACAGGAAAAGCCGCCATGCTCTTTAAATCTATTCCGTCTCAGCTTGAAAAAAATGCCTCCCGATATCAGGTTTCTTCGGTTCTGGAAAATCAGCGTAATTCTACAGTTCTTGAGCTTATTTCAGAAATGGAAAGTTCCAAGACCGTTCTTGTCTCTTATAAATCTGATGACCCGAATGCCGGGCTTACGCGAACAAAGGATTTGGAAAACTTCAAGCTTTTTGTCTGTGATACTGGACTTTTTACAACCATGCTATTTATGGACAAAGATTTCACAGAGAACATTATTTATGAAAAGTTGCTCAGCGATAAGCTTTCCGTGAATCTTGGATATCTTTATGAAAATGTTGTCGCGCAGATTCTTAAGGCAAACGGAAATTCTCTTTTTTATTACACATTCCTGGATGAGAAATCAAGGCACAATTTTGAAATTGATTTCCTGCTTGCCAGAAATAACAAGGTTTGCCCCATAGAAATAAAATCTTCGGGCTATAAAACTCACGCTTCACTAGATGCCTTTAGTGAAAAGTATTCATCGAGAATTTTGAATAAATATCTTGTCTATACAAAGGATTTGAGAAAGGACAAAGATGTTTTCAGTGTTCCTGTTTATATGACGATGTTT
>JAHAZJ010000167.1 GCA_018385315.1 Treponema sp.
ATGCTATGTGCTAAATATGATTACGATTTAGATATTCAGGTCAAACAGGAAGAAGCCTTCGCTAATGGGGAACAAAAAGGAATAAAAAAAGGTATTTATCAAGAACGTATTGAAACCGCCAAAAGAATGTTAGAAAGACAGATAGATGTAAATATTATTTCCATTGCTACAAAGATGTCTGTAGAAGAGATATTAAAATTAAAAAATTAAATCTGCGGAACTCTGTCTGTTTTAATATAATTCGTTTTAAAATAAAAAAACCTTGCTACTTAAGTTGTAACAAGGTTTTATCGGGCAGACAGGATTTTCCGGTTCTGTCGCAGACGTCCTGTCTGCTCCGCCACCGTCGCCTTCGTTCGCTAACTTTGCCCTCCTGGCAAAGTTTCCCAAAAAAAGCTCCAAGTTTTCGCTTTTTTTGGGACCGCTTACTTCGGTTCAAATCCTGTCTGCCTTAATACAATTCGTTTAAAATAAAAAAACCTTGCTACTTAAGTTGTAACAAGGTTTTTTATCGGGCAGACAGGATTTGAACCTGCGACATCCTGGTCCCAAACCAGACGCGCTACCAGCTGCGCTACTGCCCGTTTGATGTATTAATAATATATATTAAATCACAAGTTTATTCAATAGGTAAAATGTAAATTTTGAATTTTTTTTAAGTTTTTTTACAAAATTATTTTTGCTCTTGCTTCTATTTCGCCACCTTTTATAATTCGGTCTTCTAATACTTCTGTAATTTCAATCTGAACTTCTTTGTTTATCTCCACTTTATTATTTGTAATAATTTCACAATGAATAAAGTTTTCTGTCATTCCATGATAGTTGTTTGTTTTACCATTTAATGCTCTTACAGTAGGATTTCTTATGCTTTCAATAATTGCACTTAATTTTTTACCTTTATTTTCTTCTATATAATTAATTTTCTGCTTTATTGCCCACTCAGTTAAACTTGCCGCTCTTTTGCCGGAAATAGACTGGGGAACTTTATTTTTAAGTGTAACAGCTACTGTTCCAGGTCTCTCTGAAAATGGAAATGCATGGACCCAAACAAAGCCACACTTTTTACACAAATCCATTGTTTGGGCAAAATCTTCATCAGTTTCACCGGGAAATCCTGTAATTATATCACAGGCAATAAATGGATTTTCTTTTACTTTACGAATTTTTTCACATGCCTGCAAAACTTCATCAGCTTCATAATTTCTGTTCATCAATTGTAAAATTTTATTGCTGCCGGATTGTACAGAAATATGAAAAAATGGCCTTACCCTTTTATCAGCAATTACATTACAAAAATCATCATCAACAATCTGGGGATAAAGACTGGAAATTCTAAAATTAATTTTTTCTGTATTTTGCAGCAAATATTTTAAAAGCTTTGCAAAATTAAAATATTTTCCATTAAATTCCCCTTTATATTGGGAAATATTAACAGTAGTTAAAACAACTTCCTCATAACCTTTATTTTCCAACTCTTGAACCCGTTTTAAAGCTGTATTAAAATCAACAGAAACACTTTTTCCACGAGCCATGTGAATTGCACAATAGGAACAATTGCTATTACACCCATCCTGAATTTTCAGTGATGCCCTGGAATGGGCTATAAATGATGTTGCAGAAAGCATAAAAGAATTTTCCGGAACATCAGATTTATCCTGTTTTTTTGATTTAATTTCTTTTTCCAATAAATCCTTAAACTCAGAAATTTTCCACTGATTATTATTCAATTCAGCATTCAATAATTCAGGAACAGCCGTAATGCGACTTTTTAATTGACCGGGAAGGACAAAAATTCTTTCATCAATTTCTGCAATTTCTTTTGGACTCATTTGTGCATAGCAACCAGTCACAATCAATAAGGCACGAGGATATTTTTTTAATAATAGTCTAATAATTCTTCTGGCTTTCTGCTCTGCTTTTTGTGTTACTGTACATGTATTTAAAATACACAAAGCCGTATCCTCATTTTCTTCTTGAAGGGCGTTTGTAGGAGACATTGTAACTGTAAAATCTGATTGTAAAAAATATTGGGCTGCAGCTTCACTTTCTATTTGATTCAACCTGCAACCCAATGTTTCAATGTGTATATTATTCACTTTATTTTTAAAGTTATCTGATTTGTGCTGAAACTCTAGATTTTCCCTGAGTTGCATCAACATTTGAACTATTTAAACGCAATGCCTCATCATAAGCTGCAATTGCTTCTGCATAGTTTCCTGCCATCTCTCTTGCAAAACCAAGTCTAACCCACCAGCTGTCAATCATTGGTTCAAGTTTTACAGCAGTAGAAAGAGAAATGTCTGCATGCTGATATCTTGCCAATTTTATGTAGATTTCTCCCATAAAATAGTAAGCTTTACCAAAACGACCAGCATTTTCCTTGGCATTGGAAACATACAATTCAAACTGTTCAAGTGCGGCATTATTTTTTCCCTGATAGAACAGTGCTTCACCAAGAATTTCAATCAAACGTAATTCATATGGACTTATTTTTAAGCCGGCAGTTGCTCTCTGTTCTGCTTCTGCATACTGTTTATTTTCAACCAAAGACCAGCACATTACAACATAAGATTCAATTCGATTTGGATTTGACTGCAATTCTTCCTCACAAACCTGAATTGATTCCCGATATCTTCCATGCTGATACAAGACCAATGCATCCTTCTGCTGAGCATATGCTGAAATAAAAATTGAAGATAAAATTAAAGATAACAATAACTTTTTAATTTTCATATTTATTTTACCATTTTACATTTACCAGTAAATTCGCTGCCTGGCTCAAGTACTATTTTTTGACTTGTAATATCACCAATTAAAGTTCCTGTAGAAGCAACAAAAATCAATTTATTACCCTTTACATTTCCCTTTACACGTCCCTTAATAAGAACACGTTCCGCATTAATATCTGCTTCAACAATTGCATTTGTATCAACAACAAGATCACTTTCAGAATCAATGTGACCTTTAATTTTACCACGGATTAAAAATGTTTTTTTGATTTTAACATTACCTGTGAATGAAATATCATCTTCAACAACTGTGTCAAAAGCGTCTTCATCCATATCAAAAAAATCTGAATCTTTTAAATCGTACATAGATAATATTTTAACTGTTATTACTTAAACGGTCAAGATTGAATATATTTATATAGAAACTAAATGAATGATTCAAAATGTTGTGGTAAAGGAATCTCAAAAATTTTATTTTTACCATCAATAGGTACTGTTAATTTTACAGAGGCCAAAAGCATTTTCTTCAATTTCATTTCTTTTTTTAAAAGTTTATTTATTTTAAAATTTCCATGGTGCTCATCTGCTGCTATAGGACAATTCTGTTTAGAAAGATGAATACGAATCTGGTGCATTCTTCCGGTTTCCAAAATAAGTCTGATTCTGGATAACACCACAGGACCCGTAGAAAGCTCTACATTTTTTTCATTTTCTACAACATAGTGAGTAACTGCATTTTTTGATTCCCCATGTTGCAAAAGATTTTCATTGATAATCCCTTTTTTTTGTTTTAATGAACCAACACAAACTGCAATATATTCTTTTTGAACTATTTTTGAACTGATAAGATTTGTCCATTTTCCAGCGGCCTTTGAATTTTTTGCTACAATCATTAATCCGGCTGTATCTTTATCAAGGCGATGTACAAGATAAATTTTGTAACCTAATTGGTCTGAAAAATCTTTATCTAATGAATGAGAAATATTTTCACCACCTTGAACAGCAAGGCCCGAAGGTTTATTTAAAACGATAATTTCATCATTTTCGAATAATATTTGTATTTGTTCCATCCGATTTACTATAATAGAGGTTTTTTAAAATGACAAGATACAAGTTTTTTCTAGCTGGATTAATTCTTTTTTTTATTACAAGCATATCTTTTGCACAAACAACTAAATCACTACAAAAATCCATAACGGAACACTTTTTAATGGATGAAACAAATAATTTCCAGATTTTAGAAGAAACAGAAGATTCTATTGTCATTTATAATCAAGATTACGAAATTTCTATTATTGGAAAACTAGTTGATAAATCCCTGTATGAATCCAGTGAAGAATATCTTGTAACTATGTTTGAAAAATTAAGTGCAGTTTATGAAGAATGGGAATATGACTGGAATAACAGAAAATGTGCTTTTGGTACTTTTGAAATGACTATGGACACTTTGTATTCAGGGTTAGCCCTTGCCGTACCAACTGCCGACAACAATCATTATCTCTTATTTTTAGGTTATGCACCTTATTCAGAAAATAGTTTTTCCCAATCCATTATTATGAGTTGTTTAAATAGTATTTGTCTTAAATCTGATGAATATTATACACCAGGTCCAGTTACATCTTTTGCCTTTCCATTAGAGAATTCTAAAGAAATATCAATCACCATTGATGATGACGAAATTAAATCAACCATAAATGAAATTGACGAAGAAGCAGCTGAATTTTTAATTGAGATGGAATATACAATTTTACGACTTCAAAAATATGCTTCAGATGATGAAAGAATAGCAGCCTGGCAACGTTATTACAGAATTATTTACAGAGATAATTATGGTCGCATAAAAAATATTCTTGGAGATGTAATCAATTTTTATTATCCACTGGCAGGAAAACCTGACAGACAAAATGAAATTGTTTTTGCACAAAAAATATTATCTTGGGTACAAAATTTCCAGTATGACAGAGCAAAAACTCAAACTGAATCGGATTTTGTTAGCTTACCAGCTGCGTTTTGCGGGAGGGGTAACGATTGTGATTCAAGAAGCATGATGGTTTGTGCTTTTATGCAATATTTAAACATTGATTCAGTTCTTTTAATTTCACAAGAATTTTCCCATGCCCTTGCAGGCATTGATATTATGGCACCAGGCCAGATGTTTATGTTTGACGAAAAAAATTATTTATTGGGAGAAACAACTGCAAAAATAACCTGGGGAACAATTGTAAAAGACCATGCAGATCAGTCTAAATGGTTCCCCGTTTATTTATATTAGTTAGAAATCAAAATATCATATGCTTCTTCTTTTGTAGAAGCATTAACAATTGCTTTTCTAAGCTCATCTTTTCGTAAAATAGAACTAATATGAGAGATTGTTTTTAAATAATAAGAATGCTGATTATAAGCAGCTGCAATCATAATCATTAAATCAACAGGTTCCTCATCCAATGCCTGAAAATCTGTTAATGGTTTTTTGCAAATACCAATTGCCATAACTAAATCTGTAACAGAAGCAAGGCGAACATGAGGAATTGCAATTCCACGACCAATTGCAGTAGACATTAATTCTTCCCGCTTTAGAATCTCTTTTGTTAATTCTGGAGCATTTTTAATCTGAGGTGCATCAGCCAATGCATTTGACAGTTCAACTAAAGCATCATGTTTTGTACTCTGTGTAATAAATACAATTCTGTCAGGTGATAAAATATTTCTGATTTTTACTTCTGTATCAGAATCTGACATTAAATCTGATGAAAGTCTTGCATTAACCCATCGTTCAACTTCTGATTTTTTAAAACGCCATTCATTTCCAATTTTTCCTGCAGGAATTTCCCCTTTTTCTGCCCAATCACACACGGTTTCATCAGTAACTCTTAAATATTTGGAAACTTCTTCGATTGTTAAAATATCATCAGTCATACAGCCCTCTTTTAATAATTGATTTTTATTACTATAGAATATATCATAAAGTATTATGAAAACAAAGAAAAGTACTTCTATAACAATTGCAACCTGTGCAGTTGTTTTTACTCTGTTATATATTATTTTTGCTGCTACCCCCTTATCAAAGGAATATCAATTTGAACCAACATGGAATTTAAATTTAGCGGCTCCCGTTTCCCAAAACATTGATGATAACGCCACTATTTCAAGTTTTTCCTTAGGACAATCTGCTGGTTATTTTACAAATGATGGTAAAATCTCTCTTTATAAATCTTTTCCTTCAAGAATAACAATTTCGGACCATTATTACGCAATATATAATACAGAAGCTTCAAATATTCCATTTTATGACAATAAAGGAAATAAAGCAGGTGTTATTGAAGGCTCTGGATTTCCTTATATTTGTGATGACAGAATATATTTAATGCTTCCAGGTGGAGGCTCTTATTCACTTTGTAATTCTGACGGTTCTACAAAATGGACCTGTGAAAATATAATTACATTAACTGCCTTTTCTTCAAATAAACACTACACCATATCTGGTTATGCAAATGGCGTTGTAAAAGTATTGAACAACTATGATGGCGATACAGAGTTTACTTTTGTACCAGGTGGCAGTGATTATTCTGTAATATACGGAGCAGACGTTTCTGAAAATGGCCAGTATATTGCAACATTATCAGGTCAGGACAAACAACGCTTTATGATTACTCAAAGAATTAAAGATCAGACAAAAGTTATTTTTCATGAATATTTGGACAATGAACTAAATAGAAGAACTTTAGTTCGTTTCAGCAAAGATGGTAATCGAGTTTTTTACAATTATAAAGGTGGTCTTGGAATTTATGATTTAAAACGCAATAACACATTAAAGCTTCCATTATCAGATAAAATTATTGCATTTGAAGAAAGCCATAACCTGTTGTTTGTTTTAGGTCAAAAGGAAAATATTTTTACAGTATATATTGTAGAAAAAACAAATACTTTCGAAGGTTCATTCTCATTTGAAGCAAATAATGCATTTATAAAAGCAATGGATGATGCTTTATATGTGGGAAAAGATAACTCCATTTCTAAAATTACATTAAAGAGGGACTAAAATGAAAAAAAGAATTATCACTTGTGTTTCTATTGCTTTCGTTATAGTTTCAATCATTTCTTCACTTTATGCTTTTAACTGGCCTGTAGAAGATTTTGGTGCAAAAAATATGCAATCTTACTTTGGTCAATTAAGAGGAAAATTAATTAGTCCATCCTTTATTTTTGAAAACCCAGATGATGTAAAAGCCATTGGAGATGGAAAACTACTTATCTATATGAAGGATGATGTAAATGACACTTCCATGTTTCCTTCAACTTTAGGAAACTGCGTGTTAATTTCTCACAAAGATGATTTAGTTTCTGTTTATGGAAATCTTGATGAGACTACAATGGAAAAAAATCTTGATTCAAAAACAAATTTTTCTCAAGATGAAAAAATAGGTTCAACTGGAACTTCAGGATTTCAAGTAAGAGTAAGTAACCTTGAATTCCAAATTTTTGATTCTAAAAACGGTTCAGCAATTAATCCAAAAATATTTATGCCAAGAACAAACAATGAAATTCCTCTTGTACTTTCAAACATCACTTTGCAGAATAAAAACGGATCTTTATTTAATCTTTCTGAAGTAAAGAATCTTGCTTCTGGTACATATAGAATTTATCAGGGACGAAATTCTGTTGCCTGTCCATACAAATCAAAAGTAACAATTAACGGTGTTGTAGTTGACGAGCTTACTTTTGACACAATCAATGAAGAAAACAGCAGAATATATATAAATGGAAAAAAACAATATTTGAGTAATGTTATTTATCCAAACTCGGAACTTCAATTACTAGGAGAAGCAGTTCTTACCCCAGGCCATTCTACCTTAGGAATTGAAGTTGCTGATTATCTTGGAAATAAAAAGAATATCAGTTTTGCATTAATCATTAACTAAAAGTTAATAAGTAATAATTTTATCTGATTACTTTTGAAATTATTCCACCACCCTGGATAACTCCATCATTATAAATAACAACGGATTGTCCAGGAGCAACAGCTCTTTGAGGAACATCAAATACAACTTTCCAGCACTGACCTATATAATTAAAATCATCATCAGAGTCTGGAGTATATCTTGAAATTGTTGCCTTAACCGGTTTACTTGCTAATCTGATTTTTACATAGCCTTCAAAAGAATCTTTGGGTTCAATACCAGCAGGCCACACAAAATCATCGGCAATTAAACTCTGGGAATTTAAGGCATCATTGGGTGCTAACACAACAACATTATTTTTAGCATCAATAGAATGAACATAAACAGGATAATTAACAGCAACTCCAAGTCCACGTCTTTGACCAACTGTGTAGTGTTCAATTCCTCTGTGCTTTCCAAGAACATGACCATCCAAATCAATAATATCACCTGGAACACTTTCTTTATCAGAAAAAAGCATATCAAAATACTCTTCACCAATAAAATCCTGACTTTCTTCTCTATTCGCAGCTTCCAGATTTGCTTTTTTTGCAAGCTGGAAAACTTCAGACTTTTTTAATGAAGCCAAAGGAAATCTAACCTTTTCCAAAATTTCTGATGGAATTCTGTACAAAAAATATGTCTGATCTTTTGAAGCATCTATTGCCCCGGCTACCATACAAGGTTTTTCATCTGTATTAAAAACACCAGCAACAGGTCTAACAATTTTTGCATAATGGCCAGTACAAAAATAATCAAACTGAATTCCCAGCTTAGAAACACCTTCCAGCAAAGCGCCAAACTTCATTGTTGCATTACAACGAATACAAGGATTTGGTGTGCGGCCAGCTCTATATTCACTTTTAAAATATTCCAATACATTTTTTTGATACTCTTGCTGACAATCTATTTCATAATATGGAATATTATTTTCCGAACAAAATTTACGGCATTCAGCACAGTTCTCTTCTTCTCCAGGACCATAACAAGCTTCTTTTATGGGTTTATCACTTTTTATTTCAGGAAGTTTTCCATCCCATAACTTCATTGTAACGCCAATTACATTACAACCTTTCTGTTTTAATAAAAGAGCTGTAAGTGTTGAATCAACTCCCCCAGACATTCCAACTATAACTGTTTGCCCTGCTTCAGGCATACATTCATCTACGTAATTCATAGGTTGATTATACCAATCTTTATTTATACAAACAATAAGAAAATTGTTAAATCTTACAATCCATGATAAAATAAAAGTTATGATACATAATATGATTTTATCAGCTTCGGGCTGGAGAAAAGTTTTTGCAAAATCAGGTGAAGAGCAGGATAAAAATCCAGAAATCAACGAAAATGACAAAAAAATTAGTGTTATTGCAGCCTGGGTTTTCTTTGATTACATAAAAAATGCTACAGGCCAGGATAATCCAGTAATTGCAGTTGGAACAGACTCAAGACCAACAGGGCCAGCCATTGCAGATGCTATGCTTCGTGCTCTTATAAAAAAGGGAGCAATAGTTCAATATTGTTCAATTGTTTCTGCTCCAGAAATTATGGCTTTTTCAAAAAAAATTGATGGTTTTATTTATATTTCTGCCAGTCATAATCCAATTGGCCATAATGGAATCAAATTTGGTACAAACGAAGGGGGAGTTCTTAACGGAATAGAAAATGCAAAAGTTGTAAAAGATTTTCTTTCCATTCTTGATGATGATGAAAAGGTAAATCAAATTTATGCAGAAGCATATTCTTGTAATAATTCTGAACTTCGTGATGTTTATAAAGCTAGTGACAGTTCCAAATTTAATGCTCGAAACGCATATCAGGCTTTCATTCAAGAAACAATTACAGGCACACAAAACAAAGAATATCAAACTGATTTTTTCCAAATGCTTCGTAATTATATAATTGAAAAACCAATTGGCGTTGTTTGCGATTTTAATGGAAGTTCCCGTTCACGTTCTATCGATAAAGAATTTTTTACCCACAATGGAATTAATTTCTATTCGTTAAATGATAATGAAATTGTTCACGAAATTATTCCAGAGGGGGAAAATCTTGCTCATGTTGCAGAAGCAATGGAAAGATTGCAGGAAGAAGGTCATACAGATGTAATTCTTGGATATATGCCAGACTGTGATGGCGACAGAGGGAACATTGTTTATTGGGATGAAGTAAACAAAAAAGCTGTTATTCTTCAAGCACAAGAAGTATTTAGTCTTTCAGTTTTGGCAGAAATAACATATTCAATTTGGCAAAACGATGGTGCCAAAGATTTTAAACCTGCTGTTGCTGTAAACTGTCCTACTTCCATGCGTATTGAAGAAATTACTTCAAAACTGGGAGTTAAAGTTTTTAGAGCCGAGGTTGGTGAAGCAAATGTTGTAAATCTTGCTCGAGAAAAAAGAGCAGAAGGCTACAATGTTCGTATTCTTGGAGAAGGCTCAAATGGTGGAACAATAACCTATCCATCTAGCGTTCGGGATCCTTTAAATACAGTATTTGCAATCATCAAATTACTTACTCTAAAAGAGGAAGGTTTGTTCAGAATTTGGTGCGAAAAATCAAATCAAAAATATAATCCGGACTTTACACTTACAGATGTTCTTTCTTCTCTTCCAACTTATACAACTACTGGAGTTTCAGATAAAAGAGCATTACTTCACATTAAAACTAAAGATCATGGCATCCTGAAAGCAAAATTTCAGAAAGTTTTTGAAAAAGAATGGGAAATAAAATTTCCATATCTTTCAAAAGAGCATGCTATTTTCAATTACGAAGTTGTTATCACAAATGGTACAAAAGAAACCCGTAACGTTGATGATTATTCTAAATCTGGAAAAGGTGGATTAAAAATAGTACTAAAAGATATAGATAACAATCCTCTTGCCTTTATGTGGATGCGTGGAAGTGGTACAGAACCGGTTTTCCGTGTTATGTGTGATGTAAAAGGGGATGACCGGGATTTTGAAATTTATTTATGTTCCTGGCTGGCAGAAATGTTAGAGGAAGCAGATAAATAAAAAATATATCTTTATTAATATTTATTATTTTATTATATTATATAAATAATTCAGTTTACAAATAAACAGGAGTTTTTAATGGATAAATCAGAAATCTTAGAACGCGCAAAAGCTTATATAGCTGCAGAACAAGATGAACGTTTTAGCAAGGAAGTTGAAGAACTTATTGCAAAAGAAGATTACAAAGAACTTGAAGACAGATTCTATCAGACTTTGGAATTTGGTACAGGTGGTTTAAGAGGTATTATGGGTGGAGGAACAAACCGCATGAATACTCTTGAAATTAATCTTGCTACACAGGGACTTGCAAATTATGTATTAAAAGCATTCCCCAAAGAAGCTAAAGAAGGAACATTAAGTGCTGTTGTTGCTTATGATAGCCGTTTGAACTCTGATGTTTTTGCTGAAGCTACAGCATTAATTTTTGCAGCAAATGGTATTAAAGCATATCTTTTCTCTAGCTTACGCCCTACTCCAGAATTATCATTCGCAATTCGTACATTAAAAGCTCAGACAGGTGTTGTTGTAACAGCTTCTCATAACCCTCGCATGTACAACGGTTATAAAGCATATTGGGATAATGGTGCACAGGTAATTGAACCACATGATGTTGGAATTATTGAAGAAGTAAACAAGGTAAAAGAAGTAAAAACAATGACTCGTGTTGAAGCTATTTCAACAGGAAAACTTGTTATTATCGATAAAGAAATTGATGAAAAATACTGGGAAATGTGTAAAGCTCAGCTTTTCCGTCCTGAATTAATCAAGGAAAAAGCAAAGGATGTTCGCATTGTTTACACACCACTTCATGGTACAGGTGCAATGCACGTTGAAAAAGTTCTTGGTGATCTTGGATTAAACATTATTACAGTTCCAGAACAGAGAAAACCTGATGGAAATTTCCCTACTGTTGAAAAACCAAATCCAGAAGAAAAACCAGCTCTTACTTTAGCTGTAGAACTTGCTAAAAAGGAAAAAGCAGATGGAGTTATGGCAACAGACCCTGATGCAGACCGTTTTGGTACAGCATTCCCAGATAAAGATGGAAACTTTGTTCTTTTAAGTGGTAACCAGATGGGTGCATTACTTATGGACTACATTCTTCGTACACGAACAGAACTTGGAAAAATGCCAGAAAATCCTGCAATTATTCGTTCAATTGTAACATCTCCTTTTGGTGATTATATTTGTAAAAAATATAACGTTACAATGAAAGATTGTCTTACAGGTTTTAAATGGATTGCTGCAATTGAAGATGAATTTGAAAAAGCAGGTACATTTAATTATGTATTTGGCCTGGAAGAATCATATGGTTATAAAGTTGAAAAAGAAGTAATGGATAAAGATGGTGTTTCTGCTGCTGCAATGTGTGCAGAAATGATTCTTTACTGGCGCTCACAGGGAAAGAGCCTTCTTGAACACCTTGATGATATGTATAAAGAATTTGGTTACTTTGAAGACCGTGCAATTTCACAGAATTTCCCAGGTGCATCTGGTGGTGAAACAATGAAAGCAATGATGGCTTCTATGCGTAATAACCCACCAGCAACTCTTGGTGGAGAGAAAGTTGTTCGTGTTCGTGATTTAATGAAGGATCCAGATCTCCCAAAAAGCAATGTACTCCAGTTCTATTTGGAAAGTGGTACTATTGTAAGTGCAAGACCTTCTGGAACAGAACCAAAAATCAAATTCTACATTAATTCTATGGTACCTGCAGGAGATGGAACAGACGCTTGGTATGCTAATGCAAAAACAAAAGCAGCAAATCTCTGTGACGGAATCTCTAACGATATCAAAAAGATTATTGATGAAGCATCCAAATAGAATTTTAAAAGAATTTAAAAAATTGCACCGTCTATATAATGAGGGTGCAATTTTTACATCAATAGATACTGAAACCACTACATCTTCCAGCAAAACAGGAAGAATTATTGAGATTGGTGCAGTACAATTTTCAAAAGATGGTGTCATTTCAAAATGGCATCATCTTTTTAATCCTCATTGCGAAATTCCAGATTTTATTACAGAGCTTACACACATAACAAATGAAATGGTATATTCATGTCCATATGTTGAAGACTATATTGCAGATTTCAAGGAATATATTGGCAAAACAATTCTTATTGCCCATAATGCCCAATTTGATTTGAATTTTCTTAATATGGAATGTGAAAAAGCTTCTATTACACCAACCACAAACAATACAATTGACACATTGCAATTTTCCAGATGGGCTTTCCCAGATTTTGAAAGTCATAAGCTTGCTTTTTTAGCAAATCAACTTCAAATTGACAAAGGCAACTCTCACAGAGCATTAGATGATGCCATAACTTGTATGGAATTATTTAAGAAATGCGTTGAAATTAAAGTTAAACCTAATTACGTGGTGCCTTTGCAGGATCAATAGACTGTCCATTTTGGAATACCATAAATGTAATCTGACTTTTTCCTGTTAATGAGTCAACACCAGCAGTACCAAGCTCGTTGCCAAATAATACGTAATCACCTTTTTTTACACTTATTGTATTTAATCCTGCATATGCATAAATTATCCCCGTTTTTGACTGAACAAAAATTATCTGACCATAACCCCGGTAAACACCAATATACATTACAGAACCTTCTCTAATACAAGTAACACTCTCATTTTTCTGAGCAGACAATTGTACCCCATTAACCTTCCCTTTTACTGTTGTAACAGTTGGATTTTTAACAGGCCAAATAGTACTTTTATCTGCATTAACTGAAGTACCATATGTACGTGTATCTGGAATAGGAGTAGTTACTGTTGTAGTTGTACCAGCACTAGAAGTTGTAGTAGTGGTAGTTGTTTTTGTTGTTGTGGTAGTAGTTGTTGTTTTTACTGAAGAGGAAGTTGTTTTTATTTTTAATTTTTGACCAACTTTTATTACAGAATTATTATCTAATCCATTAAGTTCCATCAAATCTGCAACTTTAATACCTTGCTTTTTGGCAATTCCATAAAGAGTATCACCTTTCTGAACAACATATTCTGTAACTTCAGTTTTTATTTTTGATGTTGAAGAATTATCATCTTTTCCTGGAATCGTAAGTTTTTGACCAACTTTAATTACATCAGTATCCGTAAGATTATTTGCTTTTCTAAGCTGATCTAAAGTAATTGAATATTTTTTACTGATTGAATAAAGGGTGTCGCCTTTTTCAACAGTATGTTTAGTATCAGCAAAAGCAATACAACAAATTGAACATAAAAATACAAATGTAACTAATTTTTTTCCAAACGATAATTTCATGCTTTTATTATCGGCAGAAAAAGGTCAAAATAAGAGAGATAATATAATTT
>JAHAZJ010000168.1 GCA_018385315.1 Treponema sp.
GTCTTTTTCAGGCAGTCTTCTTTTAAAACTATACTTAAGAGGTTAAAAATGAAATTTGTAAAACTTGGAAATACAAACTTAAAAGTGCCTGCAGTTGTTGCTGGCTGTATGCGTCTTTCAGAAAAAACTCCAGATGAAATGAATAGATTTATTCACCAGGCTTTGGAAATGGAAGCAAACTTTTTTGACCACGCTGATATTTACGGCGGTGGAAAATCTGAAGAAGTCTTTGGAAATGCTCTTAAAAGCGACTCTTCTATTAAGCGTGACCAGCTGATTATCCAATCAAAATGTGGAATTAATAATAAAACTGCTACACCTCATTATTGCTTTACAAAAGAATATATTTTAACCGCAGTAAACGGCATTCTTAAACGTTTGAATACTGAATATCTTGATATTCTTCTGCTTCACCGCCCGGATGCACTTGTAGAACCAGAAGAAGTTGCTGCCGCCTTTGATGAACTTGAATCTTCTGGAAAAGTTCGTCGCTTTGGTGTTTCAAATCACAAGCCAATGCAAATTGAACTTCTTAAAAAATATGTAAAACAAGATTTGATTATTAACCAGTTGCAATTCAGCATTCCAGTTTCCAACATGATAGCTAACGGATTGGAAGTAAATATGACAAGTAAGGGTTCTGCAGACCGGGACGGCAGTGTTTTAGATTATTCCCGCTTAAATGATATGACAATTCAGGCCTGGTCACCATTCCAGATGGAAAACTGGCAGGGTTGCTTCTTAGGAAGTCCAAAATTTCCAGAACTGAACAAAGCACTGGAAGAACTTGCTGCGAAATATGGAGTTTCTACATCTGCCATTTCCACAGCCTGGATTACCCGTCATCCAGCACAAATGCAGGTTATTGCTGGTACAACAAACCCAGACCGCTTAAAAGAAATAATTCAGGGAAGCGAAATTGTCCTGACTTACGAAGAATGGTACAAATTGTATCTTGCAGCAGGACATATTCTCCCTTAATTCCGTCACAAAAAGAAACATTGACAGCTTGGGTCTGACCCCTCTGGAATTGAGTGATAGCGGATATTGTATTTTGAAGCATATTCGCAACCACTTTTCCCGTAAAAATCAATGTTACCTTCAAAAAAAACTGCCCCGAAACCAAGTTCTGCGGCCTTTCCAAAAGAATAATCCAAAAGGATTTTCCCATACCCCTGCCTCTTTAAATCATTAGCAATACAGATAGGACCCATTGAAAGGACAGGAATTTTTGTTCCATCAGAAGCAGTAATTTCGGTTTTGAAGAAAATATTCTGACCAATAATTCTGCCATTTTTTTCCATTACAAAAGAAAGTTCTTTTATAAAGCCTTCAGACTTTCTTAAATGTTCAATTACATAATGCTCTGTACAACCAGGTGCATAAACATTCCAGAAAGACTCTCTTACCAGATTACTAACTTCAGCATAATCAGCTGGAGTTTCCACACGAATAGTATAATTTGTTGTCATTTTTTTACCCTTAATTCAAAATTTTCGACACAAAACCTTGAGGGCTGCTCTAACTGAGCCAGAAATTGTGATTAACCCTCAAGGCTAAATCTCAATTCCCATAAACAGAATAATCTGTTTGTTTGAATTTAACATCCAAACTCCTTTTAAATAATTTTGGAAATCAATAGTATTTTTATTATACAGTGATTTTACAGTAATTATACAGTAATTATACAGTTATTGCATGCTGCTGGCACCAAAACCACCCGCAAGAAGTTCTTTCAAACTGTGAATTTCGTAATTTCCCTTGCTTCCACAACAGATAACTGTAAGATCAGGTGAAAACTCATACAAAGCCTGGCGACACAGTCCACAAGGAGTACAGATTTCTTCACTAGAACCAGCTACGGCAATTGCTTTAAATTTTCTATGCCCATCACTAACAGCTTTTCCTAAAGCAACCCTTTCTGCACAAATTCCACAAGGATATGAAGCGTTTTCAATATTACATCCTGAATAAATACTAATACCGTCATCACACAAAAGTGCTGCTCCCACCTTGTAATTGGAATAAGGAGAGTAAGAATTTTTGCGAGCATCCAATGCTGTTTTTATCAAATCTTCAATAAGTGATTTTTCAATTTCTTCTGCCATAAAAAATACCCCTGCTCATATTTCTTTATTTATTATTAATTCCTTTTATACCATCCGTCAATTGCATCCACCAATCTGTTTGATATGATATTTACTGTTCACACAATATCCAATACAATTATATTCATATAGGAGCCTTTATGAAATATCAGAATCCAGTTTTAAGAGGAATGTATCCTGATCCAAGTATGTGTGCAGGTCCAAATGGCAAATTTTATCTTGTTACTTCCACTTTCCAATATTTTCCAGGAGTACCAGTTTTTGAAAGTGAAGATTTAATCAACTGGAAACAAGTTGGACACTGTCTTACAAGAGAAAGTCAGCTTTTGGTTCCAAATAATGATACAAATTCTGGAATTTATGCGCCAACAATTCGCTATAACAAAGGTCGTTTTTATATGGTAGTAACAAATGTTTCCAACATAGGAAACTTTTATGTTTATACTGATGATATTTACGGTGAATGGTCGGATCCTATTAAAGTAGAACAGGATGGAATTGATCCTAGTCTTTTCTTTGATGATGATGGAAAAGTATATTTTATTTCCAATGGAAACGACAAAGATGGTCGTGGTTATATTCAAATGAGTGAAATTGATATTTCAAATGGAAAAAAACTCTCTGAGAATGAACCATTATGGTATGGAACAGGCGGTCGCTTTATTGAAGCACCTCATATGTATAAATTTGGAGAATATTACTATCTTTTAAATGCAGAAGGTGGAACAGAATATGGCCACATGGTAAATTATGCCCGCTCTAAAAACATTAAAGGACCTTATGAACCTTGCCCTTCAAATCCTGTTCTTACAAATCGTAACTTAGGAGGATACCCATTACAGGGTGCCGGCCATGGTGATATTGTTCAGGCTCCAGATGGAACATGGTGGTTCTGCCATCTAGCTTTCCGCCAAACAGATAAATACATGCCATATCATCATTTAGGAAGAGAAACTTGCATGGAACCTGTTGTATGGAAAGATGACTGGTTTTACATTGGTACTCAAAACACATGTGCAGACAACACCTTCTGCAAATTCCCTGTTGCCAATGGTTATAATGAAAAAATGGGATACGGTGTTGCCCTATTAGATACAGAGCTTCCTTTTGAGCACAAATTTGCACTCCAAAAAAGAGATTTTACAGATACCTTCGAAACTCTTTCTACAAAGCTTGACTGGTGTTATTTATGTAATTATGATGCCACCAAATACTCTTTGAATAAAGACAGTTTTATTTTAAAAAGTGGAAATTTTACAATCGACACTTTAAAAGGAAGTCCAACTTTTATTGGAACACGTCAAAAAGAATTTAATGAAACAATGAAAGTGTCTGTAAACTTGGAAAATCAGGGACAGGCAGGAATGACTATGTACATGGATCCTAATCATCATTATGATATTTATATAGAAAATCGTGATGAAAAGTTTTTTGCCTGCCTTAGAGTAAAAATAGGACCAGCAGAATGTATTAAAAAAGAAATCCCACTTTCCACACCCCTTGCAAACCTAAAAGTAGTTGCCTCACCTTACGGCTACACATTCTTTGCAAATAATACGGAAATGGGATATGCAGATACCCGCTATCTTTCAAGTGAAGTAGCAGGCGGATTCTGTGGAGTATTCATTGGTTTATACGCTCAAAATGGTGGACAAGGAACATTCACCCAATTCAAGGCAGAACACAAGGTAAAAAAATGATAGTAACAATTGAAAATAACAAATTTAAAGCAGAAATCGATTCCTTTGGTGCAGAAATTCAGCACTTTGTAAAAAAAGCTGATGGAACAGAATTAATTTGGAATGGTGATAAAGCAGTTTGGGGAAATCATGCTCCAATTCTTTTCCCATTTGTTGCCCGCTGTCTTGATAATCACTTTATGATTGAAGGAAAAAGATGCGAATACACAAAAAATCACGGATTTGCCCGCAATTTGGACACAAAAGTGATTTTACAGGAACCAACAAAAGTTGCATTTGAACTTACAGATAGTCCAGACACTTCTTATCGTTTCCCATATAAATTCTCTTTGATTACTGAATATGAAGTTACAGACAAAGGCTTAAACTGGAAAATGACTGTAAAAAATACAGACACAAAACCATTCCGTTTTGGTATTGGTACTCACACAGCCTTTGCTTGTCCAAGAAATACAGATGCTGCAGGTACTCAGATTTCTGATTACGTTGTTGAATTCGAAAAGAAAGAAGCATTAACTGGTGTAAAATGTACTCCAGAGGGCTACATTATTACACAGGATGATGGAAAATCTCTAATTACATTCCCTTATGGTGAAACTGAAAAAGGTTTTGTTCCAGCAACTGCTGCAGGATATGGAAACGGCCACTTATTCCTTACTGGAAATTCTTCTTGGGTTGGTTTAAGAAACAAAAAAACCGGTTCATTAATCAGCATTGAATCCAAGGGGTTCCCTTACACTATGATTTGGCAAAATGTAAATGGAGATCCCCAGTTCATTTGTATTGAACCATGGCATGGTTTACCAGATACAGAAAAAACAGACCACATTTGGGAACATAAAATTGGTTTGAATGAAATAAAACCAGGCGAATCTTTTATAAGCCAGCAGAATATTTGTTATAACGACTAAAAAAATAGAGGAACTGTATTTAATTTAAGATAACAATATTTTAAACCGTCCCATACGTTTTACAATCATTTTTGGAATATGCAACTCTTCCATATTAATTACAAACCGGGGATTGGGAGACTGCCATAAAACAGGAAGCTCTATTTCATCAGTTACAAAACAACATCTCTACAGCAAAATAAAAAGAGAAAAACATTTCTTTTAACTCCCTTTTTCATTATATTGAAAACAGAGGATTATATTGTATGTCTAACATGTTTGACTACCTTAAATGGCGTGGAGATATTTCTTTTAATCAGGTTCCATTAAACAAAATCGACGCTTTAATTTTTGCACAATTGTCTTATACAAATATGGAAGGTCTTGTTTCTAGTGATTTTTCACAACCTATAACACTAGAGGAATTAAGTAAAATTTATTCAGAAAGTCCAGATTACGAATCTAAACGAAATACATCTTATTACAAAAAAAAGAGAACCTCAGAGCTTTTAGTTGCAACTGGAAACAGTAGACGTTTTTCTCAAGTAAAAGTTTGCGGATTTAAACAAATTATTGATGAAAAAAAACAAGAACAATTTGCAGCCATGGTTTTTCTTCTCGAAAATACAGCTGTTATTGCTTTTGTGGGAACAGATGACACTTTGGTTGGCTGGAAAGAAGATTTTATTCTTTCTTTTTCACCCCACATCCCTTCCCACCAGGATGGATTAGATTATTTTGAAAAAGTTGCTTCATATTTTAAGCAAGACCTTGTAATTGTTGGACACTCAAAAGGTGGAAACATTGCTATAAATACCGCCGTAAATTGCAGTAAAGAAAATCAGGATAGAATTACAAATGTTTATAATTTTGATGGTCCTGGTTTTGATGAAGCTTTCTTTAAGAAAAAGGGTTTTAAAAATATAGAAGACAGACTTGTTTCTGTTTACCCGGCATATTCTATTGTTGGCATGATTTTCCATCATCAAAAAAATTTTGAAATTGTTAAAAGTGCAGGTGTTGCCCTTAATCAACATAAAGCACATCTTTGGGAAATTTGTGGCGCAGATTTTGTGCACGAAGTTGATTTTACTACACAAAGCAAAATTTTCCATGAATCTTTAAATGACTGGGCAGAACAAGTTCCTCCCCATCAGAGAGAAATTCTTTCCAAAAATCTTTTTGAAATTCTTGATGCTTCTGGAGCTAAGACCGTTACCGAATTAAGTCACATTCGCATAAAATCTTTGCAAAAAATGATATCTACTTATTCCAAACTAAAAGACACCCAATCAGATGATTTAAGAAAATTTGTAAAATTGATGATTGAAGTTGCTCAAGACACATCACCTATTATAAATACTCTTAAAAAAGGTGCTTTTATAAAAGAATAGAACTCCATTAATTT
>JAHAZJ010000173.1 GCA_018385315.1 Treponema sp.
ATATTGAATAGATCCATCTTTTATTAAATAAGCGGAATCTGATAACTTCTTTTGTTTATAAAGAGTTTTCCCATTATTTGTTCTTCAATATTTACTTTGTATACAATGCAATATTTATTTATCTTCAAAAGATATGTTTATTTTCATTTCCAGAGCTTCGGCCAGACGTTTTAAAACATCCAAAGTAGGATTTGCTTTTCCATTTTCTATTCTGCTTATATCAGCTTGTATAATTCCAGTCTTTTTTGACAGTTCAACTTGAGAAATATTTCGTGCTTTTCTCGCTTCTGCAAAAGAATAATAAATATTTTTAGCGTTCAATTTCGTAGCCATTTTCATCCCTGAAATATATTTCTGTCTTGTCAGCCTTTCCAGATTCACAGACAGTCTTTATGTTTTTTGCAAGGTTTTCACAAACTAAATCATGATGCTCTTTATCTGTCCAGCGAGCTTCATTCAGCATTACTTCTTTCATTTTTTCATAACGTTCCTGACAAGATTTCCAGCTAAGTTCTTTGGTACAAGTTTGAATCATTACTTGAGTTTTATAACCGTTTTCTTTCATTAAAGACAAAGTTTTTATAGGAGTAGCAGGATTACGGAATGTACCTTCAATAACTACATTATAATGTTCACTAACAGCCTTATTTAAAATTGCTTCCGTCATTTTACCTGCAAATGCAGCTGTATATTTTGGTGAATTTTTACCATATTTTTCTTGAAAAGATTTATAATCTGGATGAAACTTTCTAAAGTCGTCTCCAGAGATGATAATAATATTATCAAAGCACAAATCTTTTGCTTTTTCTATTAAACCTGATTTTCCAGCACCAGGTTGTCCTCCTAAAACATACCCTTTAGGTGTTAATATTACAGGAGAGACTTTTTTCTTAGTTCGTTCAATTACAGTTTTCAAAACTTTATCAAAAGTCTGTTTTACAATTTCTTCATCATTCATATTTACAATAAATTTCTTTTATCTTTGATGCCATATTATGAAAATCAAATATTTCTGGTGGATTACTTACTAAAGCATCATAGTAGTTATACAGACATTTATTTTCTAAATTCAATTCTGTAGTTGGCTCTTGTTTTGCAAGGACTGCCATTGCACCTGTTGTTAATTCCAATAAAACATCCTTTTCCATTAAAGTTGCCATATTAACCTCCGTTTTTTATACTATATGTCTAAACATATATAATTGTCAAATAATTTATATCACAACACATTTCGCCTTTACTCCCTGACAATTATACTTTTGTCAGAAACTTTCTGGGGCACTAGGTTTACCAATGAAAGAAAAATCAAAATATCAGGGAAGTCTTAGAGTAAAAGTACGAGACGAAAACGGGACTACGAAGTGCCTCTGAAGCTGACGAGCGCAGCGAGAAGGATAATTTCCAAACAGCTTCAGCGAGCAACTTCGTAGGCACGTTGTAGCGGTAGTACTTTTACTCTAAGACGCTGTGTGTTATTTGTGATTTTTTCTTTAAATTAAACCTACAGTTGGTTGCAAGCCTGTTTCACGTCGGTTAAATCAAAATGGGACTTTTCCTGCTGCCCAGCAAGTAATGAAGCTTTGTTTAAAGCAGACTCAATTTTTGCACATGAAAAGCCATTAAATAAAGATGCAAGTTTTTCTGGAGTACATTCTGACGAAACAGATTTTCCTTTACAGTACATTTTTACAAGTTCAATTCGTGCTTTTTCATCTGGGTAAGGCACACTGAATTTAGCATCAAAACGACCAGGGCGAATAAGTGCAGGATCCAATGCCTGAATACTATTTGTTGCAGCAATTACGACTACGCCTTTTGTTGGCTCAAAACCATCAAGTTCGTTTAATAAAGCAGTTACAATTCTTGTGTTTTCTGTTTCAATTGCTGTTCCAGAATAATTTCTTCTAGTTCCAATTCCATCAAATTCATCAATAAAAACAATACATGGAGCTTGACGGCGAGCTTTCTTAAAAAGTAATTTTACTTTCATTGGACCAATAGCCATAAACATGCTTTCAAAATCTGTGGCTTTTGCAGGAATAAAATTTACTTTTGCTTCACCTGCCACTGCCTTTGCAAAAAGTGTTTTTCCGTTTCCAGGTTCACCTTCTAATAAAATTCCTTTTGGAAGCCGGATTCCTTTTTTAGCATATTCCCCAGGATTTTTCATAATCTTCATTACCTGAGTCATATCCCGTTTTAATGACTCCATTCCAACTACATCATCAAATTTTACACCTGTTTTGTGAACAACTTTAAATGTGTTTGGTGAAATAAATTTTCTAAATGCAAATATAAAAATACCAAAAAAGAATATATAAAATATACAATCAAGAATTAAATATATAATCTCTGAAAAATCTTTTTCAACTGTTACCTCTACTCCATTCCGCATTAAATATTCCTGCAAAACAGGAGACTGAGGATTATCTGTATAAGTAGTACAATTTGTTACAGGATCTTTAAAGGTAATTTTATCTGCATCAATAGTAACACTTTTTATATAATGACTTTCTACTTTTTCGTAAAACACACTGTATGGAATTTTTTCACCTTTACTGTCCAGCGAAAACCAATAATATCCTCCTGCAACAATAACTGCCACAAAAATCAATAAAATGAGAAACTTATTTTTTTTCATTTTTTTACCGCCATTAAATAGAATCTATTTCAGAAGCTTTCTTTCTGCCATCATCTTCAAAAACTCATCTTTTTGCAATACCTTCTGCATCATTTGCATTCTGTGGACACTCTACAACACAAATAGGGGAATAAATTTTTATTCAAAAAAAACATAGTAAAATCAAATCTCTATAATAAATTAGCATTAACTTAGGAAATACTAACTGTAAAATCTTGCTTTTTACTTTCTCCTAACATAAAATAGAAATGAGGTGTTTTATGTTTTCGAATATCCTTAAGTTTTTAAAATCCTTAAACAGCAACTCTCATCCTGGAGAAATTGCCCATGCCATTTGTATCGGACTAATTCTTGGCTTTTTACCAAAAGATAATGCATTTTGGTATATTTTAATGGTATTCTTTCTTTTTATTAGAATAAATAAGGGAAGCCTGCTTTTATTTACTTTGATTTTTGGTCTTCTGGCTCATAACTTTGATAATCAGTTTCATGAATTAGGATACTATGTTTTAACACTGCCATCCCTCACTCCAATTTTTGCCTCTTTGTTAGACATTCCTTTTGTAGCCTTTACAAAATTTAATAACACAATTGTTATGGGAAGTTTCTGTACTTCTGTGGCCTGCTATATTCCAGTTTATGG
This sequence comes from Treponema sp., assembly GCA_018385315.1. Taxonomy (GTDB): domain Bacteria; phylum Spirochaetota; class Spirochaetia; order Treponematales; family Treponemataceae; genus Treponema_D. The sequence goes on from JAHAZJ010000173.1 coordinate 3,285, forward strand.
CATTTCCAGAATATTCATCAAATACTGGAGAGCATTCCTTGCACCTGCAGTTAGAAAGACAAAGTTGATTACCTTCCTTTCTAAACTTCCTATTATTCAAAAAATTGGAGAAATGGTATGACAAAAAAAACTGATACAAAAGAACTAACAGCTCAGAAAAAAAATGCCGCTCCTAAAAAGCAAAAAAAAGAGGCTAAAAAAACTCAAATAAAGCTTCCAAGAATTTTCAAAAAGACATTTACAGAAAATCAATTACAAAGAAAAATTCTTAAAAAGATTTATATTGCAGATGATAGAAAGTTTGTTCGCGAATTATACAAAGAAGCTGGTGAAAATAAAAAAGGCAAAAAGCTTTATGCCATTCCAACAGAAACTCTTGTAGAAAAAAAAGAACAAAACCGATTAAAAACAATTGCAACTGATATAAAATCACAAAAAGGAAGAATACGTGTTGTTCCATTAATTGCCGCAGTAACTACAATTGCAATCATATGTTTCCTTTTTATAACCTTCAAAAACAGATTGATTAAAAATGCTATTGTAAACGTATGTGAATCTGTATTTGAGGCAAAATGCGATATCGATTCTGTAGATTTTAGACTTTTTGATGCTTCATTTAAACTCCATCATCTTCAGATTGCAAACAAAAAGAAACCTATGAAAAATCTTTTTGAATGTGACAGAATTGCTTTAGATTTTGACTTAACCAGTCTTCTAAGAGCTCGTTTTATAACAGATGAAATTGCAGTTTCAGGTATGAAAACTAACACAGATAGAACTTACTCTGGTGATATTTCTGCAAAGCTTGCTGCAAAAAAGAAGCAAAAAGCCCAAAAAGAAGATTCTGAATTAATCAAAATAGTAAAAGAACGGTCAAATGCAACTCTTGATTATATGAAATCTTCTTTCCAAGGTGTTTTTGACCAATACAATCCTGTAAACATTATTGAAAACTGTTATAAAAACCTTAAAACTCCAGATGCTGCAAAAACTGCAACTGATGAAACAAACCTGTTGATAGAAGAATATAAAAACAAGCCCCAGGAAATTCAAGACAAACTTAAAGTTATTCAGGAAGCTTATGATAAGGTAAAATCAATAAACATTAACGAACTTAAAAAGAATCCTGCAAAAATTCCAGATGTAATAAAAACAATTGAAAGTCTTAAAACTGATGCAGAAACCTTAAAAAAAGAAACAGAAGCCATTGTTAATAATATAAAACAAGATTTTAACAAAACACAAACAATGGCAAAAAATCTTCAGAATGCAATAACTGATGATAAGAATATGATTTCTGCTCAGGTAAATAAAATTACATCCCTTAGTATTTCAGATGGACAGAGATTTATTACCACTACACTTGAAGGTGCAAGTTACCAGCTCCTTGGACAATACTACCCCTATGTGGTTCAAGGTGTTGCTTATTTGAATGAAATAAAAGCTCGTAATGCTAAAAAAGAACCAACAACAGATGATAAAATAAAATCCTCAATTGCAAAAAGAGCAAAAGGTGTAGATGTTTATTACAAAGCATTACCACCAAAAGTATGGATTAAAAAACTTACAGTAGATGGATTTAATTTCTCTTTCAATATGAAAGATGTTTCTTCAGACATGGATTATGTTGGTCGTCCTGCCAGTGGTGTATTCAAAATTGGCATTAACAATATTGATCACACTGGTACAGTAGTTGTTGATACACGAACAAATACAACTGCCCCTCTTGTTTTAATTGATTATAATTGTGATAAATTGCCTCTCAATATAGAAAAAACCATGTTTGGTGCTCAGGATATTCCAGGCGTTCCTTCCATTAAAACAAGCAGTAACTTTGATGTTGCACTGGAAATATTTGAAAACGAAGGTTTCAAACTTACAGGAACTGGTATTTTCACAAACATGGTTCTTACAGCCCAAGCCTTTGAACCAGAGTGGGTTTCTACAATCTATTTAAACACACTCAAAAACATAAACGAAATGAAGTTTAAGGCTTCTTGTGGATATACTAATACAAACAAATTAGATTTAGGATTCTCTACAGATATTGATAAACAGTTTATGAATGCTTTCACAAAAGAATTGAAAGCCCAGCTTTATACATTAAAAACAAAAGCAGAACAAGAACTTTCAAAGAAAATTGAAGAATGGACTGGTGGTGCAATTACAAACATGGGAACCTTTGAAGACATGTACGATAAATTAATGAACATGGATAAAACAATAGAAAATCTTTCAAAACAGATTGAAAATAAGATAAATGAAATCAAAACTGAAACAAGTAATAAAATTAATGAAAATGTAGAAAATGCTAAAAAAGAAGCACAAAAAGCTGCTGCTGATTATGTTCAGGGACTTTTAAAATGGTAATTTAATACTTTACAAATTACTTTTTATTGCTCTTGCATTTATTTTATTTATATGTCATATTCAATTTGCGAATCAGTCGCAATTTCAAAGAATATGACATATAAAACTGAACAAAGAAATTTATTATTATCCTTTCTCATGGAAAACCCGGACACAATGTTTTCTGCAAAACAGATAGAAGCTGCATTAGCAAACAAAAATATTAGTCGCAGTGCTGTTTACAGAAATCTTGCAGAATTAGAAAATGAAAACAAAATTCGTCGTTGTTCTGTAAATGGTTCTCGGGAAGTTCTTTATCAATTTTTTGATATTCAAAGTTGCCGAAATCATATCCATCTCTCTTGCAAAAAATGTGGCAAAATTTTTCACATGGAAAATCAAGTTGCAGACTCTTTCATAAACGAAATTTCAGAATCTCAAGGTTTTAATATCAGCAAAGCAGAAACTACTTTATATGGTCTTTGCGCTCAATGTAAATAAGAGGAAAAAATGAAAAAACATCTTAAACTTATAATCACATTTTCCCTGGTTTTATTTGCCTTTTCATCATGCAAAGCAAAAACCATAGATACAACAGGAAAAATCCAAATAGTTTCCTCTATTTTCCCAGAATATGACTGGGTGCAAAATATTACAGGTCTGAATAATGATAAAATAATTCACAAACTCCTTGTTAAAAATGGTGTTGATATTCATTCATTTCAGCCTTCAGCAAATGATATTGTAAACATAGCAAATGCAGACATTCTGATTTATGTTGGCGGTGAGTCTGACAAATGGATTTCCGATGCACTTAAAAATGCTCAGAATAAAAATATGATTGTTATTAAACTTATGGATTTATTAAAAAACAATCTTAAAGAAGAAGAAATTATTGAAGGCATGGAAAGTGAAGAAAGTGAAACAGATGAAGAAGATGATGAAATTGAATACGATGAACACATTTGGTTTTCAATTGATAATGTAAGAATTGCTGTAAAAGAAATTGCAAATGCTCTTTGTACTCTGGATCCAGAAAATCAGGATACTTACAAAGCAAAATTAAAAACTTATATTGCTCAGTTGAATCTTCTTGAATCAAAATATAGAAATGTAATTTCAAGTGCATCAAAAAACACAATAATTGTTTGTGACAGATATCCATTCCGATATTTATCTGATTATTTTGGATTAAATTATTATGCCGCATTTGCTGGTTGCAGTGCAGAAACAGAAGCAAGTTTTGAAACTGTTACCTTTCTTGCAAATAAAATTGATGAAATTAATACCAACAAAGTTTTAATTCTGGAAAATTCCAATGATAAACTGGCAAAAACCATAGTTCGTGCATCAAAAAATCATAAGCTTGCTGATATTCTTGTTTTAGATTCAATGCAATCTACAACTTTGGTTAATATTATGAATGGAAAATCTTATATCAGCACAATGGAAAGTAATCTGGAAATTCTAAAACAGGTTTTAAACTAACTGGAAAATATATGGCACAGCTTACTTGCAAAAATCTAACATTAGGATACGACTCAAAAATAATCCTTCAAAACATAAATTTTCAAGTTTGCAAAGGTGATTATCTTTGTATTCTTGGTGAAAATGGGTCTGGAAAATCTACATTAATGAAGACTATTTTAAATCTTTTAAAACCCCTCGGTGGCACAATTGAAAGAGGAGACGGTTTATTAAAAGATGAAATAGGATACCTTCCACAACAAAATGAAGTTCAAAAAGATTTTCCTGCAAGTGTTAAAGAAATTGTTCTTTCAGGGTGCCAGTCTCGTTGTGGTAGAAGACCTTTTTACAATAAGAAAGAAAAGCAACTTGCTGTAGATGCCATGAAAAAAATGGAAATATTAAATCTTTCAAAGCGTTGTTTTAGAGATTTATCCGGGGGTCAACAGCAAAGAGTTTTACTTGCCCGTGCCATTTGTGCTACACAGAAAATGTTTTTACTGGATGAACCTGTTTCAGCACTGGATCCAGAAACCACAGAAGAAATGTACCAGCTAATAAATTCCCTTAATGATGAAGGCATTACAATTATCATGATTTCTCATGATATTGAAGGTGCTCTTAAATATGCATCCCATATTCTTTATGTTGGCCATGATGTTTTCTTTGGAACTAAGGAGGAATTTTTATGTTACAAACATTAAGTTTATACTTTAGCTATCCTTTTGTCAGATACGCATTTATTGTTGGCATATTAATTTCCCTTTGCTCTTCCCTTCTTGGTGTTACTTTAGTTTTAAAAAGATTTTCATTTATTGGGGACGGACTTTCCCACGTTGCTTTTGGCGCAATTGCCATTGCTTCTGTATTAAACCTTACAAATAACATGCTGCTTGTTCTTCCAATCACAATTATTGCAGCAATACTTCTCTTACGAACAGGACAGAATGCAAAAATAAAAGGTGATGCCGCCATTGCAATGATTTCTGTAAGTTCATTGGCCATTGGTTATTTACTAATGAATATATTCTCAAAATCATCAAATCTTACTGGTGATGTTTGCTCTACCCTTTTTGGTTCCACATCCATCCTTACTTTAACCCCACTTCATGTTTGGCTATGCGTAATTCTTTCAATTCTTGTTATTGCCGCATTCATTATTTTTTATAATAAAATCTTTGCTGTTACCTTCGATGAAACATTTGCCCAGGCTATTGGGACCCATGCCTCAATTTTCAATCTTGTAATAGCAATTATTATTGCAATTATAATTGTACTTGCCATGAATCTTGTTGGGTCACTTTTAATTTCTGCCCTTGTAATTTTCCCAGCCTTAAGTGCAATGCGAATCTTTAAAAGCTTTAAATCAGTAACAATATGTTCTGCAATTATTTCTGTTGTTTGCTCTGCCTTAGGTTTATTGATTTCTGTAGTGGGAGGAACTCCAGTTGGTTCAACAATTGTTGGAATAGATTTATCATGTTTTCTTATTTTTTCATTAATAGGATTTTTGATGACAAAAAGAAAACCATCTTTTCTTCCAGTATCACTTATTTTAATTTCTCTTTTATTAATTGGCTGTTCAAAAAATTCTGCTATCACTAAAGCTCAGGAAGAACAGACCATACCCCTTCTTGCAAACTCTGTTATTCCAACAAAAGAAAGTGTAATTCAAATGCCAGATATTCCATCAATGGATGAAATTAAAGCAATGCACACAGATTATATTCCAAGTGGTATTGTTGATAACGATTTATCAAACATGAACGCAAATATGATTTTTGCCGAAATTTTTAATCTTGTTTTAATGCCAGATGAATTTATTGGAAGAACCTTTCGCATGAAAGGGAATTTCGCTGTATATGTAAACGAAACATCTGGAAATAAATATTTTTCAATAATCATTCCAGATGCTACTCAATGCTGTCAGCAAGGAATTGATATCATCTGTCTTGGAGATATGAAATATCCAGAAGATTTCCCAAAAATTGGTTCAGAAATTATGGTAACAGGACAATTCAATTCCATTACAACTGACGAAGGTTTAAGCTTTAATTATTTAGTTATGAGTGAAGAAGATTTTATTCCTCTTCACTAAAAACCCTAAATTATTTTCCCTGTTCAGCACAAAGTTCTCTCATTTCAACAAAAGTTTCTTCATAGTCTTCATAAACTTCTGCTTTTTTCAGTTTATTTTCAGCATTATCCAATTCTTTTTTAGCTGATTCAAAATCACCCTTAACTAAATAACCTTGTGCTGCCATGTAACCAACATATCCCTGATATTCATCATCCTTTGAATGAAGTTTTTTTGCCTTCCCAATGAACTTAATATAATTTTCCCAGTCTTGAGTCTGGGCAATTAAAGCTAAAACATCAGAGACAACTCTTGGTTCTGATTTTACTGCTGCAATAAATTCTTTTTCAGCCTTTGCATAATCATATTTATAAACAAAATAGATTTTTCCTAATTCAAATGTTACATTAAGATTATTCTTTAATTTCTTTTTACCTTCATTAAGAACTTTAATTGCTCCGTCTACATCATCCTTGTATAAATAACTGTCTGACCACAAAAGATATTCATCAATTTTCCAATCTTCATTTGTTTCAAATTTAATTGATTTTTTTATATTTTCCCGAGCCTCTTCATAACGTCCCTGGTACATGAGAGTAAGTGCCAGATTATACCATGCACTGGCGTTCTCATTTTCAACTTTAACTAAAGTAGCAAAATGATTTTCAGCCTTTTCCCATTCTTTATCATTAATTTCAATGCTGCCCATTGCAAATAAAGAATAATTATCATATAAACCTGCTTCTTCTGCTTTTGTATAATTAACTTTTGCCAGCTTTCTAAGTTCATCAAAAGAAATGAGCCACTGATCCCCGTATCGCTGAGAAACATCATAATAGAAATTTCCCAATGCAAGATTCAAGATTGGTTTTTTACCATGTTCGCTTTGGAAATTATCAATGACTTCTTCTACATTGTACATTGTCATTGCTGCATCTCCAGTATAATTTAATCGGAGATCCAGTAAATCTTCATTTTTTTCCAGATTTTTGATTACGAACATCTGGTGCATAAGACTCTGAACAAAATACTGTGTATAAAGTTCTGTACGCTTATAAATAATATATTCGTTATCATCTAAACCAAGAGCACCATTTGCAGAAGCATATTGCTTTTGAGCAATAAACTCATCTGCCTTTGCAATTCTCTCTTTTACTTCAGCTGGAGCATCTTTTAAAACATCATATTCCTGGGCAAAACCAAGAAAACCACTCACTAATAAACCCAATGCCAAAAGGCTTTTTAAAACATTTTTCTTCATAAGAAAAAGTATAACACAGAAGATTTATATCCGCAATTTTTTAAATGAATCATATTTACATAAAAGCCATTGGGGCGCTTCCATTGTAAAACATCACTTTTTTCTATATAATACTTAAATATTTATCAATTTAGAGGTAACAAAAAATGAGTAAGTATCCATTCGAATCAATTGAACCAAAATGGCAAAAGTATTGGGACACACACAAAACTTTTAAAGTAACAGAGGATGAAAAATATCCAAAAGAAAAACGTATGTACGTTTTGGATATGTTCCCTTATCCTTCAGCAGCAGGACTTCATGTTGGACATCCAGAAGGTTACACTGCAACAGATATTTACTGCCGTTACCTACGTATGAATGGTTACAATGTACTCCATCCAATGGGCTACGATGCTTTTGGTCTTCCAGCAGAAAACTATGCAATTAAAACTGGAACTCATCCAAAAACAACAACAAATGCAAATATCCAACACTTTACACAGCAGATTAAATCTCTTGGTTTTTCTTATGACTGGGATCGTTGTGTAAGCACATGCGAACCTGATTATTACAAATGGACACAGTGGATTTTCCTTCAGCTTTATAAAAAGGGCCTGGCATATGAATCAGAAACACCAATTAACTGGTGTCCCTCTTGTATGACTGGTCTTGCAAATGAAGAAGTAAAAGAAGGAAAATGTGAACGATGTCATTCCCCAGTAACTCACAAAACAATCCGTCAGTGGATTTTGAAAATTACTGATTATGCAGACAAACTTGATAAAGATTTGGAAGGTTTGGACTGGCCAGAATCTGTAAAAGCAATGCAGCACAACTGGATTGGAAAATCAACTGGTGCCGAAGTAACTTTTACAGTTGCAGATAAAGACGGAAAACCTACAGAAGACAAACTTACAGTTTATACAACTCGCTGTGATACATTGTTCGGCGCAACTTATATGGTTGTTTCTCCAGAACACAAAATTATTTCTAAAATCACAACTGCAGAACAGGAAGCAGCAGTAAAAGCATATCAGGAAGAAGCTGCAAAAAAATCTGATCTTGAACGAACAGACCTGGCAAAAGACAAAACTGGTGTTTTCTCTGGAAGCTATGCAATAAACCCTGTAAACGGAAAATTAATTCCAATCTGGATTGCAGACTATGTACTTATTTCTTATGGTACTGGTGCTATTATGGCCGTTCCTGCTCACGATGACCGGGACTGGGAATTTGCTAAAAAATTCAACCTTCCTATCATCGAAGTATTAAAGTCAGAGGTTGATGTTCAAAAGCAGGCTTGGACACAGGATGGAATCCATGTTAATTCTGAATTCCTTGATGGCTTAAACAAAAAAGATGCCATTGCAAAAATGCTGGAATTCTTAGAAGAAAAGAAAATCGGACGCAAAGCAATCAACTATAAACTTCGGGACTGGGTATTCAGCCGTCAGCGCTATTGGGGTGAACCAATTCCTCTGGTACACTGTCCAGACTGTGGAACAGTTCCAGTTCCAGAAGAAGAATTACCACTTACATTACCAGAAGTAAAATCTTACCAGCCAACAGGAACTGGTGAATCTCCACTTGCGGCAATTGATTCATGGGTAAATTGCAAATGTCCAAAATGTGGAAAACCTGCAAAACGGGAAACAAATACAATGCCACAGTGGGGTGGCTCTTGCTGGTACTATTTGCGTTACCTTGATCCAAAAAATAACGATAAGTTCTGTTCAGAAAAAGCAGAAAAATACTGGATGCCTGTAGACTTGTACATTGGTGGAGCTGAACATGCCGTTCTTCACTTGCTTTATGCTCGTTTCTGGCACAAAGTTCTTTACGATTGCGGTGTTGTTTCTACAAAAGAACCATTCCAGCGTCTTATAAACCAAGGTATGATTACTTCATTTGCATTCCAGCGCAAAGATAAAACTTTGGTTCCTGTAGACGAAGTAGAACAGAATGCAGATGGTAAATATATTGAAAAGGCAACAGGTGTAGAGCTTGAACAGATTGTTGCAAAAATGTCTAAATCATTAAAGAATGTTGTAAATCCAGATGATGAAATTAAAGCATATGGAGCAGATTCTGTTCGTATGTATGAAATGTTCATGGGACCACTTACAATGTCTAAACCTTGGTCAACTCAGGGTATTGTTGGTATTCACCGCTTCCTTGAAAAAGTTTGGTCTGTATCTGAAAAACCAATGTCTGACATTGATATTACAGGCAAACTTCAGGACAAAGCACTTATTTCTGCCCGCAAAACTTTTGCTCAGACAATTAAGAAGGTAACTGAAGATACTGCAACATTGAACTTCAACACTGCAATCAGTCAGATGATGATTTTCATTAACGAGATTTCTAAGTTACCAGAAGTTCCAAAAGCAATGTGGTCAGACTTTGTAAAAGTATTAAGTCCATATGCTCCTCACCTTGGAGAAGAACTTTGGGAAAAACTTGGTAATAAAGATACAATTGCTTATGTTCAGTGGCCAACATTTAACGATGACTTTACTAAAGATGATACAAAAGAAATTGTTGTTATGGTAAACGGAAAACTCCGTGACAAGTTTGAAGCAGCTCCAGGAACTGCTGATGATACTCTTAAAGCAACAGCATTTGAACTTCCAGGCATAAAGAAATTTACAGATGGTCATGAAGTTGTAAAATGCATTGTTGTAAAAGATAAACTTGTAAACATTGTAATTAAATAATTTTTTGCATAGATTGCTAAAAAAACAGCGTTCTAAATGAAGTTTTATTCAAATAGAACGCTGTTTTTTTTTATCTATTGGTAAATACTATTGCTAAAAAGAATCAATTATTTTACTTCGGTAACAGAAGAAATTATATGAAACAGGCTTTTAAATCCGCTAGAAGAAATGGTTCTTTCAGCTTCATTTGACATAGACATAAAATACAATTTATATCCGGCATCTGCGCAATCATTAAAAGCTGCCATTAATACACCCATTCCAGAAGGATCCATCTCAATTAATTTTGACATATCTAAAACTACATTGTTTTCCAATACAGCTTTATATAAGTTATCTTGAAACTCACCAACAGTATATGCATTCAAAGCGCCTTCCATTACGAACTGCTTATAGTTTGCACCTTCTTTTTCAATAATAGTTAACTGTTCCATTCATAACTCCTAGTTTTTAAACATATCATCAAAATTGCTAAAATCCATATCTTCTGGTAAGTCATCTGGTAGAGCAGTATCTTCTAATTTCTTTTCCTGTTCTTCTGCCTGTTCCTGTGCCATTCTGATAAGATCTTCCTGACTAATTTCTTCATCTGCAAAAGCTTCTATGTTTGTTTCTTCTGGTAAATCAAAAGATGAATTATCAGTTTCTGTTACCTCAGAAGCTTCATCACTTAATCCTTCAGTGTTTATTTCTCCATCAGGAGTAATATCTGATGGTTCAACATCATCATAGAATTCAGCAGCAGTCTGATATTTAAGAACAAGAATACTTACATCATCTTCCATTTCTTTTGACATAAATTTTTTTAATCCATCAAAAGTAAATTGAGCCATACGCTGGGCAGGATATGTTGAGTTATCAAGCAATGCCTGCTGAATACGTTCTTTTCCAAAAATTTCACCACGAAGTGAATGTGACTGAACAAGTCCATCTGTACAAGTAAGAATAATATCACCTTTATTTAACTTAGTTGTCTTAACTGAAATATATGGTGAAATATCTTCTACGAAACCTAATACGTGACCAGAACCCTGAATTTCAATAACGTTATTATAAACCTGTGTATAAAGCATTAAGGCTGGAATACCACAGTTGATGTAATACATTGTATCTGTATCAAAATCAATTAAACCAAATAAACCAGAGAAAATAGTTCCTTTTCTTAAGGAGTTTTTAATGAATGAGTTAATCTTAACAATCAACTGCTTAAAATCATGAGTTTCTGCAAGGTAAGTACGAATAATAGACTTTAAGATGACCATATTCATAGATGCAGCAATACCTTTTCCAGATAAGTCACCAACAACAAATAAGTGACGTGTATCTGTCAAACGAATGAAATCAATAAATTCACCACCAATATTGTGAGCAGGAACCATTAAATATCCAGTATCTACCTTTGGATTTTTAATATGGTCAACGTTTTCCTGAATAGAAGTAATGATCTGTGATGACATTCGAATTTCACGATTTACGACAGAAATAATTTCCTTATTGGAAATATTACGCATGTAATATCCAAATACGAAGAAGTAAGAATAAAGCTTATTAAAAATATCAAGGTCATAATCTTTATAGTGATCGCCATTTACTCGTTTTCCAAGAGTAATCAAACCTAAAATATTACGTCCTTCATTAAGCAAGAAGAAGGCATCAGAGTTTGTATCCTTAAAAAATTTTTCAAGATATTCATCTGCTGCAGAAATATCATGTACGTGACCAACTTCTGTAGAACAAACAACTGATTTATTGTTATTCAAAAGAACATCAAACATTGGATTTGACAGCGGAATTGTAAAATCCTTTTTATTTGATGAATAAGCTGTAATCAAAGAGCCCTTAGTATCAGAAATATAAACATTTAAGCTTGATGACTGAACATTTCGTCTAAAAATCTGATACATTCTTTCTGTAATTTCATCCATTTCTGCACTGTAATCAATTGTTGCAAGATCTTTTTCCAATGAAGCAGCATAATCTGCAGTATAAAGTCTTGTTGTTGTTGTTAATAACTGAGTAACTTTTGTAGAAATAAAAATTGCAACAACAGAAATAAAAATAAACTCAACACAGAAAGAAGCTGATTTTAGTTTTAAACCAAGGGGCTGCACATACATAACAACAATTGCAAGCAAAACACCAGGAATTATATAAGATAAAATTGCACGCAAAATATTAAAGATTCGTGTTTTTCCTGATGGAATACTGTTTCTTGAAAGTGCAGTAGCAAGGGCAGCAATCATGAACACGTAACCAAACAAGAATAAACATGTATATCCAGGATTCTCACTTGATATAAACATCAAGAAATGCAAAGTAAACCATAGCAAAAGGATTCCTTCGCCAACAATAATTCCTCTATATTTCTGCAAACTGTTACCATTTTTCTCTTCAATAACCATAAAGAATAGAAATGCAAAAATAGGAAGAACATAACGGAAGATAATCTGATACAAATCATAAACAGTGATTGGAAAGAAAGATTGAGCTGGACCAGAAAATATATATTTTGATTCAACATTAAATAATAATGTTTTTGTAACTTCTACATAATCAAATGACCATACCATAGCGATGGCAACAATCATTAATGCAAACTTCAAAATATTTATAAAGAAATAGTTCTTTTTTAAAGCAACTGCTAAAAGCGCAAAACTAAATGAAATCCAGAAAAAGCCGTCTAAAAGAATGACACCACGAATCATATAATTTATGATTCCATCAATCCATTTTGTATGTAAAATCATTACCAAGGTCAATAAAATTGATTCTATAGTAATAATTAACAATAAAGTCAAAAAATTAGAACAATCTGAAGACTCCCTCTGAAGTTTTTTATCAAAATAGAATGTAAAGGCTAAGAAAATTATCGAAATAGCAATATTTAATAAAATGAATACCATATTAATAACCTACCTTGGCGATCATCATTGTAACGTCATCATGAAGTTTTTTATCGCCATTATATTTCCAGATAAGATCAACTATATCGTTTACAAAATCCTGTGGAGATTTAGAAGCTCCAGCAATAAGTGTCTTTTTATAAATATCTGTATCACCTAATTCAACACCACTATCATCCATTACTTCTGAAACACCATCAGTTGCAATCAAAATAGTATCACCGCGGAACAAACGTTTTTCCTGAACAGAAATATCTCCCATATCAAGAATACCAACAAGAGAAGCATTTGAAGTTAATGGCTTCATACGATATCCATCTGGAGAAGGTGAAAGAATAATTGGATCAGACATAGAAGCATTTATATATCTGATTTTCATTTTTTCGGTATCAATAATTCCTAAGAACAATACTGTATATTTATCTTGCAGGTGCATACCTTTAATAGCTTTATCAACTGCATGAATCACACCAACCAGGTCTTCTTTATCTTCAATAATTTTTACAGTATTCATTACCAAACCCATAATGAGGGCAGCTGGAAGTCCTTTACCAGAAACGTCACCAAGCATAAGCAATGTACGATTTTTATCAATTGGAAGAATAGAGAAATAGTCACCAGATACGTTTACAAGAGGACGGAAATATGTAGCAATTTTAAGTTTTGGAATGTTTGGAATTTTTTGAGGAAGGAAGGACTGCTGTGTTTCAGCAAGCTGCTGCCATTCCTTAGTTGTAGCTGAAATTTCGGAAAGCTGAGAAATTGTCTGTGTTCGTGTAATAAAACGCTGATATTCTTCAAAAAGAATAGGATAAATACTTGTATCAAACAAACGAGTATAATTACAGAAAACAAACAGCTGTTTTTTTTCTGAGCAAAGGAAAAAACCACGAGATCTCTTAATATTTGATGTTACGCCCAAATGACGGTCAAAGAAAAAATAACCATTAGTCCAAGAATCTGTGTAACGCTGGTCGATTTTATCACGGATAGATTCTGAAGTTGTAATTTTATCTGGACTATTATACAGTACGTAATTTTTTGCTCGGTCAATGAGCAAAACAGAACAGTCGCCCTTTAATTCCAGACAATCTGCAACAGCAGAATAAAAATCATCCAAAGAATAACAGAAACGCAAACGATTTATGAATTTCTGAATTACAACAGTCTCACCAGTTTCCATTGTATCATGATAAACTTTTTCCATAATAGCAGATTTTAATTTTCCAAAAAGAAACATAAGTGCAATAAATAAAGCACAAATAATTAAACCTGTATGAATTGGTAATTCTTCATCTGATAATCTGATAGGAATTAATGCAAGAGAAATAGAAACAAATATTATAATTGATATAATAAACATCCCAATTAAGACAATTCTTTTCCGTGTTTTGTACATAGCCACCTCAAATTTATGGTATATCCATTCTATCATAGTATCGGCAAAAATGGGAAAAATATTAACTTCTAGAAATGCAGGATTAAATAAAAGAAAAACTTTTTACAGATATAAAAATACCCCTTTTACTTTTAGCTATTAAAAGGGGTACATATTATTTTATCTCTCTAACTGAGAAAGATTTATAAGATTTGGTTCTTTAGGAGGATTTTCCAATTCCAAATATTGTTTCAATAATTCTTTTTGTTTTGATGACAATCTTGTAGGAATCTGCACCATAATTTTTACGTACAAATCACCTTTCCTAGATGAACCTGAAATTGGAACACCTTCACCCTTTATGCGCAAGAGTTTACCATTGGAAGTGCCGTCTGGAATACGGATTGTTACCTTCTTATCATCCAAAGAATTGATTGTAATTTCACAACCTAATGCAGCTTGAGCCATTGAAACTGGAATAGCACAGTATAAATCACTTCCATCTCTTTCGAAATTTGGATGATCTTCTACATGTAATACTACTACTAAATCTCCAGATGGTCCGCCATTTTCACCAGCATCACCCTGACCAGGAATTACCAGTCTCTTTCCATTATCAACTCCAGCTGGAATCTTTAATGACATTGATTTAGATTTTTCCTGAATACCTGAGCCTCTACAAGATGAACAAGGTTTATCAATAATTGTACCCTTTCCATGACATGTTGGACATGTTTGCTGAATACTAAAAAAGCCATTTCCCTGACGAATCTGTCCCATTCCATTACAAGTGGTACATGTTTTTTTAGCAGAACCAGCAGCACCTCCAGAGCCGCCACACTCGGTACAAGTTTCATTGTGCTTAAAATGAATTTCTGTATTTACACCATAAACGGCATCTTTAAACTTAATATGAAGATCATATCTAAGACTTGAACCTGCAGCAGGACCACGGCTTCTAGAACGGGAAGAACCACCTCCAAAACCACCACCAAAGATGCTTTCGAAAATATCTCCCATTCCACCACCCATGCCACCAAAAAGGTCTGAGAAATCATGGAAAGCATGAGAATAACCACCAGTACCACCGCCAGCGCCCATTCCTTCTAAACCAGCAAATCCATATTGATCATAAATAGGTCTTTTCTGATCATCTGAAAGAATTTCATATGCTTCTGTAGCTTCTTTGAATTTTTCTTCTGCTTCTTTATCACCAGGATTTCTGTCAGGATGATATTTTACGGCAAGCTTTCTGTAAGCCTTTTTGATTGTATCTTGATCTGCCGATTTTTCTATTCCTAGTACTTCATAATAATCACGTTTTGCCATTTCTTATTCCTAACATAAAAAAACTCCCGCAGACTTCGCGGACATGCACAGATTTTAACTTTTTTTTTAATCTGCGTCTATCAGCGTAATCCGCGGGACATTATAGATTCATCAAACTTTGATTTTTAAATTATTTGTCGTCGTGAACCTCGTATTCAACATCATCAGCATTTCCTTTATTGAATCCACTTGATGATGAAGAATCATTGCCAGCAGCACCACCCATATCAGGACCAGCACCTGCACCAGCATCAGCTCCTGGCTGAGCACCATTAGCAGCCTGCTGTTTGTAAAGCTGTTCAGCAATTTTATATGAAGCTTGTTTCAAAGCTTCTGTTTTTGCTTTAATATCTTCTACATTGTCAGACTGGAGTGCCTGTTTCAAAGCAGCTGTTGCTTCTTCCACCTTCTGTTTTTCAGCAGGATCACATTTATCTCCAAGATCTTTAATTGATTTCTCTGTAGCATAGATTAAGCTGTCTGCTTCATTTTTAGCATCAACGCTTTCACGACGTGCTTTATCTGCAGCAGCATTTGCTTCGGCATCTTTTACCATTTTATCAATTTCTTCATCGCTTAAACCAGAAGAAGAAGTAATCTGAATCTGCTGTTCTTTTCCAGTTCCCAAATCTTTTGCAGATACGTGAACAATACCGTTAGCATCAATATCAAATGTAACTTCAATCTGTGGAACACCACGAGGAGCTGCAGGAATACCTGTCAAATCAAAACGTCCAAGTGTACGGTTCTGATCAGCCATTTCTCGTTCACCCTGAAGTACGTGAATAGATACTGCAGTCTGTCCATCAGCAGCTGTAGAGAATACCTGACTCTTCTTTGTAGGGATTGTTGTATTACGAGCAATAAGCTTTGTCATAACACCACCCATTGTTTCAATACCAAGTGAAAGTGGAGTAACATCCAAAAGAAGAACGTCTTTTACGTCACCACCAAGTACACCACCCTGAATTGCAGCACCAACTGCAACTGCTTCATCTGGGTTTACAGCACGTGAACCTTCTTTACCGAAAATTGATTTTACAACTTCCTGTACTTTTGGCATACGTGATGAACCACCTACTAAAAGAACTTCATCAATTTTATCAGCTGTAAGACCTGCATCTGCCAATGCTTTACGACATGGTTCCTTTGTTCTTTCATACAATTCTTCTGTCATCTGTTCGAACTGAGCCCGTGTCAAAGACTTCTGCAAGTGTTTTGGACCTGTTGCATCAGCTGTGATAAATGGAAGGTTAACATCTGCTGTTGTCTGGCTTGAAAGTGCAATTTTACAGTTCTCAGCAGCTTCACGTAAACGCTGCATAGCCATTGGATCACCAGAAAGATCAATTCCTGTATCCTTTTTGAATTCTGCGATTAACCAGTTAATGATTACACGGTCCCAGTCATCTCCACCAAGGTGTGTATCACCATTTGTAGATTTAACTTCGAATACACCGTCACCAAGTTCAAGAATAGAAATATCGAATGTTCCACCACCAAGGTCGTATACTGCGATTGTCTTTTCTTTATCCTGATCTTTATTAAAACCAAAAGCCAAAGAAGCAGCTGTTGGTTCGTTAATAATACGTTTTACATCAAGACCTGCGATTTTACCAGCATCTTTTGTAGCCTGACGCTGAGCATCGTTGAAGTAAGCAGGTACTGTAATTACAGCTTCTGTAACTTCCTGTCCAAGATAATCTTCTGCAGTTTTCTTCATTTTCTGCAAAATAAATGCTGAAATTTCCTGTGGTGAATACTGTTTTTTAGTTCCAGCTTCATCAATTTCTACACGACAGTCTGCACCGTTGTCTACAACTTTATATGGAAGCTTTGTAGCTTCTCCCTGAAGTTCACTAAATCTGTGTCCAATAAGACGTTTTACAGAATAAACTGTATTTTTCGGATTTGTAACCATCTGGTTTTTAGCAGGAGCACCAACAATTCTGTCTCCCTTTGAAGTAAAACCAACGATAGAAGGAGTTGTACGTCCACCTTCTGCATTCTGAATTACAACTGGTTCACCATTTTCCATTACAGCAACACAAGAGTTTGTTGTTCCCAAGTCAATACCAATAATCTTGCCCATTATGATTTCCTCCGGAAATCAATTCGGAATTCGGAATTCTGAATTCGGAATTGCTTTTCCTAATAATATAAAGTTTTACAGATATTAATTAATATCCAATATAATTTTGCAAAATTCCGAATTCCGCATTCTGAATTCCGCATTAATAACCTAAGCCTTTGGTACGCTAACCATTACTTTAGCGTGTCTAATAATTTTATCTTTAAGTTTATAACCTTTAAGATAAACCTGTTTCAAAGTTTCCTTTTCAACATCTTCTTCTATACGACCGATTGCTTCATGTTCATCAGGATTAAATTCATCACCTTCTTTACCATAGCCATTCAAGCCATATTTATCTTCCAGCATCTTAACAAGATTGCTGTTTATCATTTTAATGCCTTCAACAACAGAGTTAACATCTGTAGCTGTAGCACTTGCTTCCACAGTACGATCAAAGTTATCAAGACTTTCTAATAAATCTGCCAAAAGATTTGCGTTTGCATATTCAGCAGTTTCAGCCTTTTCTTTAATCATTCTTTTGCGATAGTTATCAAAATCAGCAGCACGTCGCAAAAGCTGATCTTTTAAATCTGCATTTTCTTTTTCTAAAGCTGCATATTTTTCTTCTAAAGTAGGTTCCTTTTCTTCTGCAGGAGCCTCTTCTACTTTAGCTTCCTGGGCCTCTTCCTGAACTACTTTTTCTTCAGTTTCCAGAGTCTGATTCTCTTCTGCCATGATTAATTCCTTATATTAAATAATTCTAATGCTTATATAAAATTAATAATTTTACTGATTATTCGTCAATAAATTTCATAAAAAAAAAATCAGATTTTACATTTTTTTACCAGCAAACTGGTGCTTTTACTTCAAATTCTAACTGATTATTTTTAACGGAAAGCAGTGATGCGTGTAAGTAAATTCTCTTTGCTTCAACACCTCCATATAAAACATCACCTAAAATCGGAATTCCTTTTGATGCTAAATGAACTCTAATCTGATGGGTTCTTCCTGTAAATAAATTACATTTCACCACAAAACATTTTTTATTTTCAATATTAATCTCTCTTTCCACTTCAAATTCCGTTTTAGAATATTGTCCACCTTGCTTTTCCGGCACATTTCCCCATTTTCCAGCCTGACTTTTTCCGCTGATTCTTCCCATAAACATTTCAACTGTAAATTTACTTCCCACCACGTATCCAGATTTTTTTTCTACTATGGCATAATATTTTTTTTCAAAGTTATGAGTCTGGAACATTTCAGAAACCGCTTTATTGGCATTACGATTTTTTGTAAACAGAATAACACCGGAAGTTTCTTTATCTAATCTATGCATTATTCCCACATAAGGAGGATTTCGTAACTCAGGATTTCTTTTCCATAAATAATCAACAACAGAATCATGAAGATTTTTTCTGTTGCCAGCTATAGTCTGCTCTACAGGAAAACCAGAAGGTTTGTTTATAAAAATAAGATTTTCATCTTCGAATAAAACATCATCATCTTTTACTTCAAATTGAATATCATCCGGCTGTTTTTCATAAAAGAATTTTTCTTCATCAAACTCTATTATAATTGAAGATTTCCCTCGCAATTCAAAAGCTGGACGGGTAACATTTCTTCCATTCACAAAAACGCAACCAGCAACAATAAGACGTCGGATTTTAGAATTTGAACAATCACCTTTTATTTGAGAAGGAAGCTGTTCTCTTAAAAAGGAGTCTATTCTGATTGTTTTTGTAGTATTAAAGGAAAGCTGTTTATTCATTTTTGCAGGTTTATTTTTTTGCCCCTGCTTTTATAAGAATTGCTTCTATTTCAGGATTACCATATTTTTTTGCATAATCAAGGGCTGTAAATCCTTCACTATCAACCTGCTCAAGAAAAACAGATGAATCCTTTACAAAAGCATTCATAGTATCAGTTTTATTTAGAATTGCAGCTTCATAAATTGTATATGCAGGTGTGCCTTTGTAACTTTCTTTTACAGTAGCTTCAAGAAGCTTTTTATATTCTTCTTGTTTTTCTGGAGTTTTTGACAGATTTAAATATTTGATAATAAATGGTCTAAGATTTTTTATTCCCAGGGGATGGAACATTCTTCTTTCAATTCCATAAATCGCTCCACCAAGTTCATTTGCATGAAAAAAAGGAGGTTCAGATTCTACTATTCCATTTGCAATAATATATTTTAATGTATTTCCAATTGCAGGGTTTTCATAAAGAGTATTTGCACCATAATTATATAAAACTTCCATCTGCTTTGGATGATTCCAGATTGCCGCCAGAATAAAAGGGGTGTGTCCGCTAGAAGGATCAACACAATTTACATCACATCCATTAGAAATGCACAGAGATATTAATTCAGGACTATCTTTTGACATACAGGATAAAAGTATAGCATTTGCCCCGTAAGAATCTTTTACATTAATGTCTGCACCATACTTCAATAATTCTTTTACACATTCATAACTGCCTGCATAACAAGCATTAAGAACTGGTATTTCATTTTTGTTCTTAACTGTAACTAGTGTTGAAGCACCATTTTCTAAAAGCATTTTTACAACTTCATAATCAGCATAAAAACATGCAATAGACAAGGCTGTGTTACCATTTTTTGCAATGTAATTAACATTGGCTCCACTTTCTATCAACTTTTTTATGATAGAAGAATCAGTTCTTCGGCTTTTGTAATCGATTGCAAGCATTAAGGCTGTTTCACCGTCACCATTTGTAAGGTTTACCTTTGCACCTTTTAAAATCAAATATTGGGCATAATAACCATTCTGTCTTTTTATTGTTGCCATTAAGGGTGTATAGGTAGTATTTCTATGTTTTTTGTTGATATTTGCACCATACTTCAAAAGAAGATTTATAACCTCATAACGATTAGAAACATTTTCTGCTACCCAACAAGCTTCATATAAAGGAAAATTTAAACCGGCATCGGGTTTTGCACCACTTTCCAAAAGCAATTGAACAATTTCCAAATCATTATCAATGGCCGCATAACTTAAAACTGTGTATCCCAGCATGGATTCTTTATTTAAATTTAATTTTTTTGATTTTACTGCCTGAATAACCTCATAATCTTTTGCTTTTAATTTATTATAAAGAGTATCTACAGAATATTTTTTTATAGCTGAAATATTTGTTTTTGCAAATCCTGCAGTGGCAAACAAAAACAAACTGATAAACAAAAGTCCTAACTTTTTCATTTGCTCTCCCTACAAAACTTCATAGTCAGGTCCATCTTCACCAGCGAAGATTTTTACTTTACATTGTTCCATGCAAACATCTTCAATAAAATCTTCCAGACTCATAGATTCGGGCCCAAATAAATCATCTGGATGATACTGAATTTCTAAAACAGATTCTTCGCCTTCACCAGCAAGCCGGGACATGGCACCATTTATTCGGATTATATTATTTACAAGACCAATATACTGTCTTTGATTTTTTTCTTCATATTTCTGCTCCAAAAACAACAATTGCATTTTTTCAAGAGCAATATGTTTTTCTGATTCTGGAACAAATCCACTTTTATAATCACAGTTATTTACACGCTGCCACTCAGAAAAATCTGCAAAAAGCCTAGAAGGATAAATACGCAATGGTTTAAGAACAGATAAAAACCAGGGAACAGCTCGTCCTGCCGAATAAAAAGTACGACAGGCAAAAGCAACATCTCTGCAATAACGTATATCTTTTGCAGAAAAAATACCTGTTACCTTTGGTTCATTTTCATCATTTTCTGTCTGTGGAAAATCAATATGATTAGGATACTGTTGAACAACAAAATCTAATCGCTCCATAAAGGCTTTCTGGGAATCTCCAGCCACTAGACCATATGTTAATGAAAAGCCGAATACTAAACCGTAATCGTTTAGAAGTCTTGCTTTACCAGCGTAGTACTTTTTATCAAAAAGTAGTTTTCCGCCTTTTTCCTTACATTCCAAAGGAATTTCCAAAGCCACAAAAACCTGTGATGCAGCCGCCACTAGTTCTTTATCGATTACAGAAGCATCTACTAAAATAGAAACAAAAACTTCCGGTGCAAACTGAGCCAGCTTATTCATAATGGAAATCACTTTCTTTTTGTTTTTTGAAAGTGCTTCATCACAAATAGTTAATTCAGTAATCTTCTTTTCAGAAAGATGAGGAATTTGAGATTCTAATTCTGCAGCGGAAAGTTTGTAATTCATTAAAGAAGAGTAATTCCTCTTTTTTCACAGTCTTTCTTGATTTCATCAGTCCAAACACTTACCTGTGTTTCACCAATGTGTGCCTTTCTTAAAAGGAACATACAAAGACGAGACTGACCAATTCCACCACCCAATGTCTGAGTAAGTTTTCCATCAAGAAGTTTTGCATGGAATTCATATTTAGCCCGTTCTGGACATCCTCTTTCTTCCAGCTGAGCTTTAAGGCTTTCTGGACTAACGCGAATACCCATAGATGAAAGTTCAAATGCACTTTCCAAAACAGGGTTCCAAACAAGAATATCACCATTTAACCCTTTGTGACCGTCGCCACTTTCTGTAATCCAGTCATCATAGTCTGGAGCACGTCCATCATGAATTGTGCCATCATCAAGTTTTCCACCAATACCTGTAATGAAAACTGCACCATATTCTTTTGCAACCTTGTTTTCTCTTTCTTTTGGTGTTAATTTTGGATACTGACGCTGTAAATCATCTGCATACAAAATTTTAATATTTTTTGGTAAAATTGGTTTAATTTTTGGATATCTATCGTAAAGGAAAAATTCTGTTCTCTGAATACAGCGGTAAACTTTTTTTACAATTTCGTGGAGGTAGTATACAGTTCTATCTTTTGGATCAATTGCCATACACCAGTCCCACTGATCAACATAAATAGAATGAATTGGATCTAAATCTTCATCTGGACGAAGAGCATTCATATCTGTATAAATACCGAAGCCTGGTTCCATACCAAGTTCTGTAATTTTAAGACGCTTCCATTTAGCAAGAGACTGAACAATTTCCATTTTCTGTTCATTTAAGGCTTTTACAGGGAAGCTTACAGGTCTTTCAACTCCGTTCAAATCATCATTAATTCCTGTTCCAGCCCCTACAAAAAGAGGAGCTGTAACTCTTGTAAGATTCAATTCTGTGGAAAGTGCAAGCTGAAAAAAATCTTTAATTGCAACAATTGCGTGTTCTGTTTCTCTTGTGTTTAATATTGATTTATATTTTCCTGGTAATTTTATCATTTGATTTTTCCTTTAATTTTTCATTCTTAATTTCTAACTTTTATTAAGCACCGGCATAGTTTATTAATGTTGTTACTTTACATGGAGCAAGAACTTTTTCATAATTTAATTCAGGAAGACCAATTACACCAAAGAAATCAGTTACTTCCCCGCCTCCCTGCTCAATTAAATTCTTTGTAGCACTGAGCGTACCACCAGTTGCAATAAGATCATCAATGACCAGAAATTTCTGGCCTTTCTGAACATCTGACTTCTGAACTTCTACTGTTGCAGTTCCATATTCAAGTGCGTAACTACATTCAAAAGTATCTCCAGGTAATTTACCTTTTTTGCGGATTAAAACAAGAGGAACGCCCAATTTTTCTGCTAATGGACCGGCAAAAATAAAACCGCGACTTTCAACTGCTGCAATGGCATCAATTTTTGCATCTTTATAAATTTCTACCATTTTATCAAGACAAAATTTAAATGCATCAGGATTTACAAGAATGCCCGTAATATCATAAAAAAGAATACCAGGTTTTGGAAAATCTGGAACACGTCTAACAGCTTTATCTAGCATTTCTAAATTCATAAAAAGGTCCCCTTTATGTTTCAATATTTTAATAATATACAGTATTTAGGGCAAGTATAACCATTAATTACCTAAGATTTGGTTCTTCTTGCAAGGAAATGAATCATTGCAACAATTAGCAAAACTACATAAAAACCTAATGCAGCAAACAATGCTCCAATACCACCTATGGCTGCAAGGAATGTGTAATTTATAAGATGGAAAATAAACAACATCAAATAATATACAATCATGAATACACATATTATGATTGGAATGCTCAATAACCAGGAAAACTTAAAATATTGAGTTTCACCAATTCTGTTATTCCATGCAAAGGATGCAAGAACTATCATTAAAACCAAAATAAACAATGGATACAGGAAGCGATTCATTACAACTTGACCATACATCTCTTCTGCAAAACCATATTCTTTAGATTTAAATGCAAGGGATGTGATAGTTGCAAGGGACATTGTTTCTGGTGCTCCAGATGAACTTTCTAATTTAATAAAATCATCATAATCAATTGGGAAAATCATATATTCTGGAGAATTTTCAACAGTTCCATCCGGATACTTAAATTCTGGTATATAACACTGAGAAGAATCGGAACGTCCTACAGATTTTAACAACATATATGGAATAGACTTCATGTCATTTGTAATTCCATATAATTTTCTTGTTGATTCATCAATACTTGCAATTGGAACTGGCATAACCTTGGCATAAGGAACATGCATTGTTTTTTCCCACTTACCATCTGAATCCAAAGAAACAATATAAAAATCACGAAGATACTGAACAGAATATCCTGTTGTATCTACAGAAGACATTCCCTTAAAAAACCACAATGCTTTAGCACCATCTGGGTATGTATGAATAAAATAAACATTGTTTTCCTGTTCAAAATTTTCAAGCTCCAGGGTTTCATCAATAAAAAAAGTTTTTTCCTGAACTTTTTTCTGTGCCACATCTAAATAAAAAAGAATATCAGAATCTCTGGCATATTCTATAGATTTTTCACTTAATCCTTTAAAAATATAATAGGCCTTCAAATCATCTTTTTCTACAAGGGCCAGATATCCTCTATATTTTTCTTCAAAAGCCAGTTGATCTGTTGTTTTTTTCTTATCATGAATATCTGTAATATTGTTCCAAGCCTGAACTGAAAGATTTTTTAATTCATCAACATTAGGATCTTTAGCAGTTACAAGCATTAAGCCTTTTTCTGCATAATAATGGGCATCAAACCATTTTTCATTTTCAAAGGAAATCCGAGCCAGTTCTAAGAATGTTGTTGTTTCTCTGATTTTTTGTTCATCAATCTTTAAGGAATGGTCTTTTTCTACAACAGGATTTAAAGATGTATCAAATACGGGAGTTTTTATTTTATCAGATTTTGCTTTAATTTCTGCCTTTTGACTAATTTCCAAAGCCTCTTTTGATTTTGGATCTAATACTAAAGCAGCCTGGGCATAACGTTGTGCTCTGTTTACATATCCTTGATCATAAAGACTGTTAGCAACAGAAATATACTCTTTTATTAACCCTGGTCGATTCTCAAGCTCACTTTTTTTTCTGTTAATAAGCAATGTAAAAGCTTCACTAACAAGAGTAAGGATTAACACACAAATTAAGCTGGAAATCATAACCAGTTTTAAGCGGGAAAACATTGCATCAGAAAATCTATGCTGGCTTCCTTCGCTATTATGTCCAAAATATACTGAAAGTGTTACAACAAAACCTGTAAAAATTAATGCTGGCAGAAACTTAAAGAAATAAGACATCCCATTACAGAGTTTATATGCAACTCTACTGCTTTCAGCAACAATTTCTGGAATTGGAAAAACAAAGCCGCAAATAATACAAACAATTAATCCCAATCCTAAGAATAACGATAACATTCCAAATATTTTTTTCATAAACTACCCTTTCTACTCTTCAACTGATTTTCTTTTAATAAAAAAATTAATCAATCCAATAACAATAAACAAAAGACTTGCACTCAGATTAAATAAAACAAGAGCAGGATTATCAACAAACCTTCCAAGAGTGGTAAAGAATCCCCCTGAAAGATATTTCAGTTTAATTGGTAAAAACCCATCTGAATAATAATAAGTGTTACAAATTAAAATCAGAACATACATAATAATAACAAGGGCTGTATCCAGTAATTTCCAATCAAATAAATTTGATAGACCATAAAGGGACGAAATTACAAGAGCGATGGATAAAAAACCAAGCCAGAAGCTCCATCCTTTTCCCAAACAACTTACAGCATTTTTCAAAAGAATCCGCGTATCAATATATGTAAATATAAAATCATTAGAAAATGCTTTTTTTGTAAAAATATCATTATAGGGAGCTGCATTTTTAAACAACACAAAATTCTTGTCAGCCGAAATTTCTCTATATTCAACGGCATAATCTTTTTGTGGTGAAATAACAATTGAAGGGACAGGTTTTCCATCTTCTATAAGCTCTTCTGTAAAATAATAAATTTCTTTACCAGAATCTCTAAAATAATTTGCAGAATTCATTCTTTTTTCAACTGAAATTTCTTCATAACCTGCTTTATCAGCCTGAGTAATTGCAATTGGAAAAAGAATTCCCCAGTTGATTACACAAACAATAATATAAACAATTGTCTGCAAAAAACCACTTCTATGTCTTATCCTATAAGAAATTACAAATGGACAAATAAGTGACAGAGAACAAACAGCAATAAAGAAAAATGTTTTTATAAATAATTCCTGATTCCAGAATACTACTTTATGACCAGCAGTAGCATTAACAACACCAAGAAAAGCCATATAAAAAACTGTTCCAAAACAAATCGTCAGCAATAAATAAACAAAATATACTAACAAAATTTTTATCGCTTTTTTCATAATTCTCCTAAAAAAAAACTGTAAACAATTTGACAGAAATATTAAATATATTGTATCATAATTTGATTATATTGTAT
Source organism: Treponema sp. (assembly GCA_018385315.1). Classification (GTDB taxonomy): domain Bacteria; phylum Spirochaetota; class Spirochaetia; order Treponematales; family Treponemataceae; genus Treponema_D. The sequence goes on from JAHAZJ010000173.1 coordinate 29,582, forward strand.
TAAAAATATTTTAAAATCGGAGTTATACCAACATTATGGAAAACAATGTTATTATCCCTGGATTTGACAATGATAAAGATGACAGTCTAACAATCAATATCCGTAAAGCGGAGGGTGTTACAAACGGTCTTTTTGTTTATCTAAGCGGTTATATAGACACATATAACTCTAGCTTCTTTCAGAAGAAAATTTCACAGATTATAGAAGCTGGATTTATCAACCTTATTTTCAACTGTTCTTCATTGAACTATGTTTCATCAACAGGAATTGGTTCATTTACAGTATTCTTAAAAATGGTAAAACCAAAAGGTGGAAATGTTGTTCTTTTAGAAATCCAACCAAAAGTTTATGAAGTATTCCAGTTGTTAGGATTTTCTCAGTTCTTCAATATTAAGAACACATCTGAAGAAGCAATTGCTTTCTTCTCAGAAGGAACAATTACAGGTTCTTCAGTATTCCCATTAGTTATTTCTTGTCCAGTTTGTACAAAAAAATTACGTTCTACAAGATCTGGTCGTTTCCGTTGTTCAGGCTGTAAATCAGTTCTTGCAATTAATGATAACGGTGAAGTTTCTTTAGGCTAATAAGAATTCTACACAGAGGATAAAATGTGGATAACTTGTGAATAAGTTGTTCATAAGATATATTTTTACTTTAGTAATACTAAAGTCCTTTAATAAAGAGATAGATAATAAACAAAGGGTTTAAAATCTATCTCTTTATATTTTAACAAAATACACATCTTTAGTAATTTTACGTTATTTTGAACAAAAAAAATTCTTATCAAAAATAATCTTATTCCCTAAATCAAAATAAATTCAATTGTGGATAACTGGTGGATAACTTGTGCAAATCAAGTGGAAATCTATATAAATTTGTTTTTTTGTTCTTTTTTTACTATACTTATTTCTATGACTACAAAAGAAATCTTTTCAACTCACTTAGAAAAAATCCAGCATAGTATAGATGAAGCATTACCAATGAATTTTGACAATTCATGGCAGAATTATTCCTTTGGTCAATTACCAGAAAGCGTAAAACAAAGGCACATTCAAAATCTGATTGAACCAAATAAAAACCTTGTGGATTTGGGTGGAAAAAGATGGAGACCATTACTTCTGATTTTATGTTATGAACGGGCCGCAAATAAATTTGCAAATCCCCTTTCCCTGGACATTGCTTATAAGCTTACTCCACTTGTAGAATTTGTTCATACCGCAAGCCTTATCCATGATGATATTGAAGACGCCGCTGATTTAAGAAGAGGAAAACCTGCTGCTCACATAACATTTGGTACCGACACTGCAATTAACAGTGCATCCTGGCTTTATTTTGAAGCACCAGTTTGTATAGACAAATTAGAGTTAAATGAAAAAACTAAATTAGCTTTTTATCAGCTTTATACAAATGAATTAAGAAGACTTCACCTTGGACAGGCAATGGATATTTACTGGCACAGAGAAAAGGATATTTTCCCAACAATTGAAGAATATGAAGCAATGGTAAAATCTAAAACAGGTACCCTGGCAGCATTGGCCGCTCAAATTGGTTACATGGCTGGTGGAGCAAACAGAGAACAGGCCTTTGAATTGGGACAAATCTGTGCAAACATTGGAATTGGTTTTCAAATTATTGATGATGTCCAGAACCTTACAATTGGCAACCCGGGAAAAAAACGTGGAGATGATATTGTAGAAGGTAAAAAAAGCCTTCCCGTTCTTCTTCACATTCAGGACAAACCAGAAGACAAAGCCCAGTTTTCTGCATACATGGCACAGGCTGCAAAAGAAGGAATTGACTCCCCTGCTGTAGAAAAATGTATTGCCCTTTTAGAAACCAGTGGATGTATTCAAAAAGCCTGTCAGCAGGGTAAAAAACTGATTGAAGAAAACTGCAAATTACTGGAAGATTCTCCCTTAATTTTTGAACTATTCAACTCTATGATTCCGGAGGCATTTAAATGATTGAAAGGTCTGATAAATTAAATAATCAGGCAATTATTTTTGCTTCTGACGGTTCATACAAAGAAGCAATTGCCTGTTTTAAAAGAGCAATAATCATTGAAAAGAACAATTATCTTTTATGGTATAACCTGGGAGTTACTTACAGAGACTGTGGCAAACTGGATGAAGCAATTGCCGCAATGAAAAAAGCCTGGGACCTAAAAAATGACAACTGCGATGTATTAGAAACCCTTGCAACATTGTGCCTTCAAGTAAAAAAAATAAAAGAAGCATTATATTATTCAAACCTGGGCTTAAATCTTTTTCCAGAAAATCCCCACTTCTGGAACCTCATGGGAGTTTGTTTTTTTCAGGAAAAACAATACGTAGAAGCCTGCGAAAGCTTTGAATTAGCTGTTTCAGAAAATCCTTATTATGTAGATGCACTTTACAACCTTAGAGATTCCTACGAAGAACTTGGAAATATTAAAGGTGTAAAAATCTGCGAAGACAGACTAAAAGAATTAAAAGCATAAAATCAATATTAATGATTCAATGCAAGTTCATTAATTGCAGCAGCCATCTTTGAAAGAGGAACCTGTTTCTGAACGCCACCCATTTCATAAGCAATTTTAGGCATACCATAAACAATAGAAGAAGCTGCATCCTGTCCTAGAGTCCAGGCACCTTCTTTTCTCATTTCTGTAATTTGAGCAGCACCATCACGGCCCATACCAGTCATAATAATACCAAGGGCTCTATTCTGGTATAATTTTGCAACAGACTCAAACATAACATCAACAGAAGGTCTGTGTCCGTTTCTTGGTTCTTCTTCATTAATTCTAATAATATTACTTAATGCATGATGTTCAACAAACATATGATGTCCACCAGGAGCAATATAAATATGACCTGGCATAAGAGCCTCTCCATTTTTTGCTTCAGTTACCGTTAATGGACAAATTCCATCCAAACTCCGTGCAAATTCTTCTGTAAAACCTGCCGGCATATGCTGAACAACAATAACAGGCTGTTTAATATTCTTATCCAAATCTTTAAATACTTCCCTTAAAGCATTTGGGCCACCAGTTGAAATACCAATGGCAATAATTTCAATTTTACCAGGTTCACGAAGAGGTTTTATAACAGCAGGTTCCTTTTGTTTTGGAGGAGTCCATGTGGCTGTTGGGAATAAATCTTTTACTCCTTCCGCAGCTTTTTTTGCTGCCTCTTCACCTTTCTTTTGAGCAATAAGCTTCTGAGCTTCTTTCATCTTAGACTGATGAACAAAGAATTCAGAATCTGGAACGTTTTTTCCATGCATCAATGCCTGAGCACGACCATAAGAAGAAACTTTTTCTATAATATCAGAAGAGACATCTCCAATTTTAAGAGTAACAGATGCAGAACCTGGCTTTGTAATAAAGTCTGCGGCCCCAAGAGAAAGACATTCCATTGTAACAGATGCGCCTTCTGTTGCAACGCTAGAAAGAATAATTACAGGAATATCAATCTTTAAATCACGACGCTTCTTCAAAAATTCAACACCATTCATTTTTGGCATTTCAATATCAAGAAGAATTACATCTGGTTTACACTGAGGAATTTTTTCCAAAAGATCTAAGCCATTTTCAGCTTTTGCAGCAATTTTAAAACCGTCAACATCTTCAATAATTCTACCAATAAGGTTTCGCATTAAGGCCGAATCATCACAAATCAGTACCGAAATATCATCCATAAGCCGTTCCTTTTGTAGTTTTTAAGTTTTTAAGCTTTTAATACTATTTTTCATTTTTCTGGTACAAACACGCCCACTGAGTTTTAAGGAACTCAAATTTTGTGTTCATACCAAACAAAGATTCAGAATGTCCAATGTATAAATAAGAATGTTTACCCATTGAATTATAAAATCTATTAATAACAGCAAGTTGAGCTGGTTCGTCAAAATAAATTAAAACATTTCGACAGAAAATAATATCCAGATTTCTTGCACCAGAATCGTTCTTTAAGTTATGGTAGTCAAAGCGAATTGTATCCATCAATTCTTTTTTTACCTGATACCCATCTTCAACCTTTGTAAAATATTTTGCCAGATATTGAGAAGGAACACCATCAACTTTAGTGTCAGTATAAAAACCCTTCTGCCCAACCATTAAAGATTTTAAGGAAATGTCCGAAGCCGTAATCTGAAATTTAAAATCTGGAGGACAAATTTCTTTCATTAAAATTGCAATAGTATATGGCTCTTCACCAGTAGAACAACCTGCACTCCAAATTCTTATTGTCTTATCCACACCTAAAGCTTTTTTTTCCGCAATAATATTTGGAATAACATAATTTACAAGTGCATCAAAATGAGGCTGGTTTCTAAAAAAGCGAGTAAGGTTTGTTGTAACAGAGTCCAGCATAACCTTTAATTCTTCAGGATTTCTAAGAACCATACCATAATATTCAGCAGGAGTCTGAACCTGTTTCAGGCGCAACAACTCCTTAATTCTACTATCCAAAATAGAGCGGTTTGTTGCAGAAAAAGTAATTCCGCTTTCGTCATAAATCAATTTGCGGAAGTTTTCAAAATCGTGATCGTTTAAAATCTCAAGCATACCCTACCATTATACACCAAATGCAATAAAAATAAATTAAAAATTGATTTTTGAAAGTTAAAAAAAATGAGGGGAAAAGCCTTTCCCCTCGCCCCCACTTCGTTGGTGGCTACCCCATTCAGCGGGTAGCCCTTTATTAAAAAAACGACCCGCAACGCCCCGAAATGTAATTTTTAATATTTTAAGTATTATTCAGCAGCAGCAAGCTCTGTAAGCTTGTTGATTGCCATGTAATAAATAATCTTCTTCCATTTTACATTTTCTATAGCAAGCTCCTTACCATCTTTTAAGATTTCTGGAGCACCTGTAGAAATATTTTCATGAATAATTGAATTATAAAGGATTAACCATGTTGTATAACTCATTTTGAATTGTTTTGTATTTTTATCATCGTCAGTATTATTATAATCTACATCTTCACCGTTTCTAAAAGTTTTAATTGAATAGCTGTTAGCTGTTACAGCCTCACCAAATAATTCAACAAAATTATCTCGATTTCCATTAACAATTTTTGGTGCAGCAACAATTGTTAATCCAGGTTCAATAGTACGATTCTTACCATAGGCATTAATTGCTGTTTGTGTTTCTGTGTAATATGCATAACCTCTTATTACGTAAGATGTCCCTTTATCTGTTGTAACTGGATATTCATATGTTACCCATTTATTTTCTGGGGCTACAATTTCCAAGGCACAGCTTGTTGTAAAGATTGCAGCTAA
>JAHAZJ010000153.1 GCA_018385315.1 Treponema sp.
AAGAACCAGACTTAAATGATAAACGAAACAAAATAATCAGCTTGACAGAAAAAGGTGCAGAATACAATCAAATTACAAGTCAGATTTCCAAAGAATTGATTGAAACCTTTTATAAAGATTTTACAGATTCAGAAAAAGAAAAACTATGGGCTTTTTTATGCCGCATAGAAAAAAATTTTTCTGATTTTTAAGATTGCTTTTTTCACCTGTGCTCTACACTCGGTGCATTGCACTAAAGACTTTTTCGCTCATGATGTTGATTTCTACGCTCATTTCTTCGGCTTTTTTATTCATTTCTGATCTTAATTCATCAATAGAAATGTCAGCCTTATCTAATTCTACCATCATCATCATTACGAAATTACCAGAAAGAATTGTCTGAGTAATATCTGCAATATTAATAGAATGATCGTTTAACAAGTTTGACACCTTTGCGATAATTCCTACTTTATCTGATCCTACAACTGTAATAATTGCATTCATTTTTTATATCTCCTAAAAATTATATCCTAATGTAGCTGCAATAACGGCTTTAATAGTATGCATACGATTTTCTGCTTCATCAAATACTACAGACTGTTTACTTTCAAAAACATCATCTGTAACTTCCATGGCTGTTAAGCCGAATTTTTCACCAATTACTTTACCAATTTTTGTATTTAAATCATGGAAAGAAGGTAAATCATGCATAAAAATTGCAGTTGGTTTTGCCTTTGCCATAATTTCTTTATTTACCTGATATGGTTTTAAATCTTTAATTCTTTCTGCCCAGATTTCATCAGGTTCCCCCATACTAACCCAAACATCTGTATAAAGAATATCAGCATCTTTTGCAGCTTCATCAGTACTTTCTGTTAATGTTACTGAACCACCACTTTCCTTACACCATACTTCACATTCTTTTAATAATTCTGCAGAAGGAGCATATTTTTTTGGACTACACAAAACAAGATTAATACCAAGCTTTGAACAAACAATTGCAAGTGAATTTCCAATATTGTATCGGGCATCACCAAAATAAACCATTTTGAGCCCTTTTAATTTTCCGTAATGTTCACGAATTGTAAGCATATCAGCAAGCATCTGAGTTGGATGATATTCATTTGTTAAACCATTCCAAACAACAACACCAGAATATTTTGCTAAATCTTCAACGATTGTCTGTTCATACCCTCTATATTCAATACCTTCGTACATTCTTCCCAAGACGCGAGCAGTATCTGCAATGCTTTCTTTTTTTCCAATCTGAGAACCTTCTGCAAGATATGTTGTAGAAATTCCCAAATCATGGGCAGCAACTTCAAAAGCACAGCGAGTTCGAGTACTAGTTTTTTCAAAAATCAAAGCAATATTTTTACCTCGATGAACATCAACTGGAATACCCTTCTTCTTTTTCTGTTTCAAATCTTCTGCCAAATCCAAAAAATAGATAATTTCTTCTGGAGTAAAGTCTTTTAATGTAAGAAAATTTCTGCCTTTTAAATTCATAAATCAATTCCTCTTTGCAGTATTCAAATTATGAAATAGACATCAAGTTTAACAGATAATAAAAGATTTGGCAAATATGAAAACTTACTGAATTTCTGGGGCCTTTATTTCTTTCATTGATTAAAATCCTTTTTTAATGCCTTATTTGCATTATCAGGATTAAGAGCAGCAGAAATATACAAAACATTCTGATACCAGTCGATTAATAAAGAAAATTCTTCTGTCTCAAAGCCCTCAGCTTCAACTCTAATTTTCCAAACCTTTCCAGATTTTAAATCTTCTCTTGGAATATCATCAATTGGCTGCCATTTATTTTTATAATTAATATAAACATCAGAAAGCTTTGTAATATCTTTTCCTGTTTTTGCATCATTTACAGTCACCTGCAACTGCATTTCTGTCTGAGCATTTACAAGCTGATTACATTTTAAAACAACAGCTTCATCTGCAACTGCAAAGGATTTCCAGATTACATAAGGACCAACAACAATTTTGGCTCTATATTCACCTTTTTTTAAGAATACTGTTGGAGTATCATAAGTATGATTTTTAGAATTAAGTCTTTCCACCGTTATTGCAGAGGATAAATTCAATATATTTTCAAGACGTTTAGTTCCTTTTAAATCAAAAGTACAGCGGCTATTTTCTACTTCTGGAATTTCATCACCGTCATTAACAAAAAAGAAAGCCTTTATTGGTAAATCCATCTCATCAATTTGTGATTTTGGAATCTCCAGTTCAATTTTAACAGGGGTATATTTTCCTCTAAGGATTGTTCTGTGGAAAAATCCCCCTTTAAATAAGACACCAATAAGAATAAGAAAGAGAATAGTCCCAGCAATAATCCTTCTTGCAATTCTGCGTTTTCTATCTTTTGTTATGATTGGAGGAAAATCATAAGTACCGGTGGCAATTACTGATTTTGCAACCTGCACTCTTAATTCGTGAGTATCATAATGTTTTAAATATTTTTTTATTGCGTGTAAAACTCCATCCACAGACTTAAAACGTCGCTTTCTATTTGGACGAATCATTTTGTGAATAAGATGTTCAAGCTCCCGTGGAATTGTTTTATCAATTTTTCTTGGATGAATATATCTGCCTTTCTTGATTACTTTAAGGGTTTCAATGCTAAAAGTTCCAGGATATGGTTTTGAACCGGTAAGCATTTCATAAAGCATTATTCCTAATGCATAAATGTCGGCACGGTTATCTACATTAGCACTATTTTCAAACTGCTCTGGTGGCATGTAAGCAGGAGTTCCAACAGTTGAACCTTCCTTTGTAATATTTTCATCTGGTTCTGAATCACTGGCAATTCCAAAATCTGCCAGCTTAATTTCTCCACGTTTAGAAATCAAAATATTTCCAGGTTTAATATCACGATGAACAATTTTCTTTGAATGAGCATATTTTAGAGCAAAGCAGGCATCCTGCAGAATAAGCATTGCAACAGGAGGAGGCAAACAAATTTGTTTTTGAATTAATTTATCAAGGGCAAGACCATCAACTAATTCCTCTACCATATAGCGATAGCCACCTTCTGTAAAATAATCAAACAGATGGACAATATATGGACTTTGTAAATCCAAAAGAATCTGTGCTTCTTTCTTAAAACGTTCGGCATTTGTAGAATTTTTTCGGGCAGTCATTTTTTTTATAACAACGTAACGCTTCAAAGAAGGATGAATTGCTTTATATACAACACCCATGCCGCCTTTCGCAATAATTCCCTGCACCTTATACTTACCAATTGTCTGTGGAATATTTGTATTTTCCATATATGTACCCTCTGTTATTTATTTACATCAAAAAAATCTTTTTCAAGATTAAACTTCTTTTTATAGTGTACAACAGCAATATGTTGCCCTTCCACATTGTGAAATTGAACAACCTTACCTTGTTGCCTTAATTCATATACATTTTTTACCGGTCTATGTCCTACAAAATACAAAATATCATCTTTCTTTTTTTTAACTTCAGATTCCTTTGTAAAACCAAGTTCTTTAATAATATTTTTTGCAGTTTCTTCATGAACATCACCATTTTTTGTCCAGATTAATGAATATACATTTTTTGGATTTTGTCTAACATTAATAATTTCATCTTTAGTTAAAGATAATGCTGGTTCTGCATGGCTGACAACGCATTTTTTTGTTTTAGCAACTAAGGGAAGTAATTTTTCATACAGAGAAATCAAAAATAAAATATCTTCACCATAGAAATTTGAAATAAAAGCTTTTACCATTGCCGCTTCATCAGCATATTTATAAAAAGAACAGTCTCCATCATTACTGACATTTAAAATGTTTTCATGATTTCCTTTTAAAAAATGAAAATTCTGAGGAAAAGAAAGCTTAAGATTTATCAAAGCACAAAAAGAAGCAAGACACTCTGTCATTTCCTGCTGCATGTATGGACCAACTACAATCCCCTGATTAAATTCCTTTTGAATTAAATTCCAGCGGTCTATGGTTCTTTCTGTATGAAAAGCATCACCTACACAAATGCAGTTGATTTTGTTTTGTTCTAAAAGGGAAAGAATATTATCTTTTTTTACTTCAGCTTCTGAGTCGCAAAAAAATCTTTTAGGAAGACTGTAATTAAGTATATTTTTGATAAAATTAGGACGAGCATGAATATCTGGAACAATAACACTTGGAATATCTTTGTCCAGAATTAAAAGCCCGCCGGGATTTCCATTGGAGTCGGCTGGGCGATATTCTGTTATTTCCTGTTCCAAAACTGTTGTGACTTTATCAAGTAAATCAAACAAATAATCATGAGAAGGAACCTGATTAAAATCACAACATTCCAAAACAGAATATGAAGAATTATGCATGAATTATGAAATTACAAGGCTCATATTACCAATTGTAATTTTATCTCCTGCATTAAGTTTAACATATTTATCTGAAGGAATACGAACATCATTAAGGTATGTACCATTTGTGCTGTTTGTATCCTTTAGAAAATATGCATTTTTAATTTTCTGAATAATTGCATGATGTCTGCTGGCAAGTTTATTATCTACAACAACATCATTGTCATATTCACGACCAATTGTTATCTGTGCAACCAATTCAATTTTTTTCTTGTTGAACATCAAATAAGATGCAGGTTTAGATTCTGCATAAGAACTTAACTGCTGACCAACAGGCGAAAACGATTCTATAGTTTCATTATTCATAGGCTTAAACCTTAAATTTTCCAATATCAGCATCAATTTTACTAATTGATGTTGTAATCTGACCAGAAATATCCCGGAGTTTATTTGTACTTTCATTTACGTACAATGTTCCATCGTGGATTTCTTTTACTGCTACTCCAATGCTGTCCATACTTTCCTTAAGAGCAGTAACATCCTTCATAATAGCTTCTCCACCACGGGTCATTTCTTCCGCAGCACCACGAACTTCGGATGTACTGTCATTCATTGCCTGCAAAGCTTCCATAATCTGTTGAGAACCAGCCTGCTGTTCTTCCATTGCACCACGAATCTGGGTAATAAGTTCACCTGTAAGCTGAATACGACTAGAAACAGACTGGAAAGATTTTTCAGATTCAGTGGAAGCTTCTACAACATTTGCAATACCACTCTGAATATTTGTTAATTCTTCACCAATCTTATTTGACTGTTCAGCAGATGTTTCTGCAAGTTTACGAATTTCATCAGCAACAACAGAGAAACCTTTACCAGCTTCTCCGGCATGAGCAGCTTCAATTGCAGCATTCATAGCAAGAAGGTTAGTTTGTTCTGCAATATTCTGAATTGTAGTATTAGCATCCACCATTGAAGAAGACTGTTCTGCAATTTTTTGAATAAGGCTGTTTACAGAGCTATTCTTTTCAATACCGTTCTTTGTATCACTTTCAAGAACTGTAAATTCTTCGACCATCTTAATTACAGACTTATCAACAGCACCAATGTTACCAATCATTTCTTCTACAGCAGAAGAAGCCTGAACAACGCTGGCTGCCTGTCCCTGAATCATAGAATCAAGAGATTCAATATTTTTAGTAATCTGTGTAATAGCAGAAGCAGAACTTTCCACACTGTAAGCCTGTGTTTGTACCTGATTATTAACAAGGCTGATATTATTTGTCATCTGAGCAATTGTACTTGTTGTTGTATTAATTTCAGATGAAAGAACAGATCCACCTTCTACAAGTGAAGATTCAGAATCTTTTACTGTTACCATAATACTTCTGAATTTTTCAAGGAAGAGGTTTACTGCATAAACTAACTGACCAATTTCATCAAAACTCTTAATCTTAAGTCTTGTTGTAAGATCTGCATCACCAGTAGACAAATTAAGAATTAATTCATTAACTTTTCTAAGTCTACCAATAATAGACATAAGGATTAACAAGAAAATCACAAGAAAAATAATACCAATTACAATTCCTGAAATAAGAATTGTCTTTCTTGCATATTTTGTAGCAGTTTGCATCTGTGCATCAGAAACAAGATATGCTGTAATAAAATCTAAGCCAGAAATTTTTCCAACAAATGCAATATATTTTTGACCATCAATTAAAAGATTTGTAAAATTAGTGTTATTTGCTTTCAATAATGCTTCAATTTCTGGATACTGATCAAGCTTAAGAAGGACTTTATCTTCATCCTGATGTGCCATAATTGTTTCTGTGCGGTCTGCCAGCATAAAGAAACCTGTTTCACCAATTCTAAACTGACCAATTTCTTTTTTAATAGCATCAAGACCAAGCATGCCAACAAAGTAACCACACACTTTTCCTTTTGAATCTTTTGCAACACGAGCAATTGGCAATACATATTTACCAGAAGTCTTAGACAAAACCATATTTCCAACAAATACAGTTTTTCCTTCATTAATCATTGCTTTATGATAATCACGTTCTACAAGAGCTCCTTTTCCACCAACAAGTCCTGTATCACGATAGGAAGTTCCATCTGTTGTACAATAGAACATATAGTCATAATCAGGATTTCTTAAATTTGTATGCTGCTGCAACCATTCAATAATTTTCTCTGGATCCCCAGTCTTAACAACATCAGCTTCAGAATATACTTTCAAATCATTCTGATAAACTTCAAGCCATTTTTGAATTTCGGCAGAACGTCCCGTAACAATTTCAGTTGCTAATCCTTCATAGGAAATTGCATTTTGTTTACTAACTACACTTACAGTAAGAAGCATAAGCAAAATCATTAACCCAATTACAAAGCCAAAAACAAAAAATCCAAATTTCTTTGCAAGACTAGATCTATTTTCTTCGTTTTCAAAGAGTTTTGTCATTTTTGAATCTATAAAATCATCTTTTTTTTCTTTAATTTCATTTAATGATTTTAATTCCATAAAAGTATCCCCCTATTCCAGAATTGCACCCTTATGGGCACTAGAAACAAGCTTTGCATAACGTGCTAAATAACCAGTTTTTACCTTTGGTTCTATAGCTTTCCATTCTGCTTTTCGTTTCTGCAATTCTTCATCACTAACTTCCAGCTTAATAGAATAAGCATTTATATCCAAAGTGATTTTATCACCTTCTTTTACAAGAGCAATTGGTCCACCAACAGCTGCCTCTGGAGAACAATGTCCCAAAGAAGCACCACGAGTTGCACCACTAAAACGACCATCTGTAATTAAAGCAACATCTTTATCTAATCCCTGACCAGCAAGTGCCGCTGTAACCGCAAGCATTTCACGCATTCCAGGACCACCTTTAGGACCTTCATAGCGAATTACAACAACATCACCTTTTTTTATCTGCTGCTTTTGAACAGCTTCCATTGCTTCAGATTCATCATTAAATACACGGGCAGGACCTGTATGTTTCATAAGTTCTTTAGCACAAGCTGAACGTTTTACAACAGTTCCATTTGGAGCAAGATTTCCAAAAAGAATTGCAATACCACCATTATCACTAAATGGATTTTCTATTGGACGTAAAATTTCAGGATTTCTATTTACGACACCCTTAATATTTTCGGCAATAGTTTTTCCAGTTACAGTCATTACACTTGTATCAATAAGATTCTTTTTTGCAAGTTCCGCAAGAACAGCCTGAACACCACCAGCATCATCAAGTTCACACATAAATGTATGACCGGCAGGAGCAAGATGACAAAGATTTGGAGTACGATTTGAAACTTCATTTACTTCATGCAAATCAATCTGCAAACCAGCTTCATGAGCGATGGCAGGAAGATGAAGAATTGTATTTGAAGAACATCCAAGAGCCATATCTGCAGCAAGAGCATTTTTAAAATGAGCAGGGGTCATCATTGCACGAGCAGTAATTCCCTTCTCAAGCATTTCCATTACTTTCATGCCTGCATGTTTTGCAAGAGCGATTCTTTTTCCAGTTACAGCAGGAATTGTACCATTACCTGGAAGTCCAAGTCCAAGAGATTCTGTAAGACAGTTCATAGAGTTTGCAGTAAACATACCAGAACAAGCACCACAACCTGGACAAGCAATCTGTTCCATTTCACGCAACTGTGCTTCTGAAATTTTACCAGAAGCAACAGCACCTACAGCTTCGAACATATCTGTTAATGAAAGATTTTTATCTGAATAAGGATTTCCTTCCTGATGACTTGGTAAATGACCTGGCATCATTGGTCCACCAGAACAGAATACTGTTGGTAAATCAAGACGAGCGGCAGCCATAAGCATACCTGGAACAATTTTATCACAGTTAGGAATCATAACAAGAGCATCAAACTGATGAGCTTTTGCCATACATTCAATTGAATCTGCAATAAGTTCACGAGTGACCAAAGAATATTTCATTCCTTCATGACCCATGGCAATTCCATCACAAACGCCAATTGCAGGGAATTCAACAGGAGTACCACCTGCCATACGAATTCCCGCTTTAACAGCCTCTGCTATACGATCTAATTCGATGTGACCTGGAATAATTTCATTTTTTGCACAACAAACACCAACTAAAGGTTTGCTAAGTTCTTCATCTGTATAACCCATTGCATAAAACAACGAACGATGAGGTGCTCTTTCTATTCCTTTTTTTGCATTATCACTTTTCATTATCAAGCCTCGTAAATATCCTGAATAACAAGTTTGATTAACATATCATTTTTAATGCTGATTCTTTTTCTTTGGTCAGCAAGTTCATTTCTATCCAAACTGATTCTTGATTGTTCACAGACAGTTTTAGCATAATCGGACATAGAAGAAGGACCTTTAGCATTGCAGGCAAGAATTACATTTTTTGATGCCATAAAATGATAATAGAACTGCACAAATTCTTCATTATTAAGAGGTAAACCTTTTAAAAGGATAACTCTTCTAAAATTCTGAATATGAGCAAAAGTTTTACAACACAATTCCAGTTTTGGAGTAAAGGTTTCTACACCAAAGCCATCTTTTACAGTGTTTTCCGCAATAACATATAATTCACCACTGGCAGTTGGTTCATCTTCTGGTTTACAATCAATAACTTTACTAAACTGAGCTGATGACATAAGAATAGAAGTTTTTGAATCAATTTTATCCTTATCAGCAGATTCTACCCCTAGTTCTGAAATAGACTCTGGTGTATCAGAACCCATAGAAAGACATGCTAATTCATCTTCTGTAACAGCGGAACTCTTTGTTGTTTGAGTATTATCACTAAGAGCCTCCATTGTAGTAGAAAGCATTTCAAGTTCAGAAACACTAACAGAAACATCAGAACAAACTTCGCTTCGTGATTTTTCTTCATTCAGAATATCGTTTACTGCATCAGAAAGAGAATTTTCTTCTTCTGCAGTTGCTTCAACTTCTGCACTGAAAGTATCATCAACTTCATCATTATCTTCATTTGTAAAGAAAGGATCTGCCGATACTTCATCAACATTTTCAGAATAGAAGCTAACATCCTGCTGAATTGCACCAGAAACAGCAACCTTTAATTTTTCACCAGTTGCAGTTTTTTCATAGAGACAACCATCATCTTTTACAAAGAATTTTTCATTATCACCATCTACTCTAATATTCTGAATTGCAACACAACCTTTAAAAGCATCATCAGCAAGATATTCAAGTGTTGCAGGAAGAACAATAGCTTTAAGACTAGTACAGAATGCAGCCGCACAAGAATTAATTTTTGTTACACCATTTGGAATAACAAGAGATTTTACAGAAGTACAACCTGAACAGAAATTTTCCGGAATTTCTTCCACACCTGCTCTAAAAGGAATTTCTTCCAAAGAAGTACAACCATTAAACAAACCTTCACCAAAACCAAGAATTTGAGTTGGCATTGTTACCTTAACAAGACTTGTACAGTTTGAAAGCATATAACTAGGAAGTTCATCTATGTAAGAAGGAAGCTTAATGCTCTTAAGATTTTTTGACCCACTAAATAAATTGTTACCTAATTTTTCGATTGAATCTGGAAGAGAAACATTCTCATATGGACATTCAGAGAAAACTTCATCATCAATAAAATGAGCACCAAATGGAACTCGACCATTAAAAGTTCCCGACTCAACATCAACACCAATTACAGTTCTTAAATCAGGTGTATAAATTAATCCGTTCTTAATAATATATGATTGTGCCATAATATTATATTCTATTACGGAATTTGTTTTCTATCAATAAAAAAAGAAGTAGGATTAAATTAAAGAAAAATAACAAACA
>JAHAZJ010000181.1 GCA_018385315.1 Treponema sp.
TATAAAAATGTTCCACGTGAAACAATTCTAATTTATTTGAAGTTGGACTTCTATAATTAATAGCACGAATGTTTCACGTGAAACTGCAATTAAAACAAAAAAACAATTTAAAAATGTTCCACGTGAAACAATTTCTGATTTTGTGGAAGTTATAGTTCTATAATTAATAGCAACAAAGTTTCACGTGAAACTAACTATAAAATGATTAACAACCGTTTGTTAGTTGATTTTATTCACTGTTTTGAATGTGAGGAAAAGTATAGTTTCTAAACTTTGGAGCTTTATAATCTAAATACCAGCCACCGTTATAAAAAAGATTATCATTTGCTGTAGGACTAACAAATAAAACGTTTAGTTTGTTTTCTGTATTGTAATAAAAAGTATTTGATTCCCAGGTATCTTTATTTTCGCATTCAAAGCCATTTTGTGCGTCTTTTGGAGTATAAACTGTTATTTTATATTTCCCCGGTTTTAGATTTACATGCATTGCTATTCCACCCATAAGATAATATTTTTTTTTGTAGGAATAATACTTGTGGGGCTGGTCTATCCACGCATAATATACTCTTGCAGCCGTGTAGGTTACATCATTATCCTTTTCATCTAAAATACGCAGATAACATTTTATATCATTCATATCACCATTATTAACAGGACGATAAATGATTAATGCATGTAATTGTGAAAAAATTAAAAATATAATTAATGAAATAAATATTTTCTTTTTATTGATCATCTAAATAATATGAATATTAAAAATAATGTGTCCAGCTTACTGCAATCATATTTACAAACCATTCATCTCCAATTTTAGTAAGATACATTTCTTCTGTTAGTTTTTTTGTGATTTTCTATGAAACTTCGTCTGTTAGAAAACTGGCATAAAACGGAAAGTGTATCTTCATTTTCAAATTTGAATTGCAGGAATGGAGAAAGAAGAATTGTTGTAAAATCTCCATCATAATTTTCATCAAAGGAACCGTAGTCTTTTCCGTCATAGTGAGCAGTAAATTCAGTCATAATTCCGGCTCTGTAAAGAACAATAGGCATTTGATAAGCAAGAATAATTTGAGCATCATATTGCAGTCCTTTTACCTGTCCAGGAATAGTCTGCCAGTTATAAATGCCTGTATCTTTTAATCCTGTTATTCCCTTGTAAATAACCTGGTATTGGGCCAGCATTACTACGTGAGTCCAGTCACCTGGAATAACAGCTCCTGTATCAAATTGAAAAGTCCCCATAAACCAAAAATCATAATAGTAATGACTAAAGGTATTTAAGTTTTCATATTGACGTGTTTCTTCATTCAATGAAGTAAGACCCTTTATATTTCCAATATTCCATCCTATTCCAAGGGATGTTCCTGCTTCAAATTCTAGAAAAGGAAAAGGTGTAAATATTATTTTATTGATACTACGCATAGTAACAGGAACAATCTGAAGACTAGGTTGTATTGTTACATGTGCATCTGATAAAAGCCAATGATTACCTAAGGGAGTGGGAATGATATAATTGGCTTGACCTGTGATTCTGATTGCTGCTGTATCTAACGGGCCTGAAATTTTTGAAAAGTGTGTTTCACCTGGAATAAAATCGCAAAATGGATAGTAAACAACGTCGTTAGTTAAATTAAAATTCCAGCTTCCTTTTTCAGCAAATAATGGGAAACAACAACAAAATAAAAAAAGACAAATTTTTCTTTTCATGATATATTTTCTCTTATGAATTCATCGTTGAAAAAAGCGGAAAACATTAGAGATGTTATTCGTTATTTACAGAAATTTAAAAATGCCTTGATTGTAATTTATATTGATGATCAGACAATTCGTTCGCCTTTATTTTCTTCCCATATCAGAGATATTGCATTGCTTCATGAAGCAGGGCTGCAAGTGATTATTATTCCTGGAGCTAGAAATCGTATAGACGAAATTCTTACTTCAGAAAATATAAGTTGGACTTATAAAGACAACAGTAGAGTTACAAATGAAGATGCCATGTCTCTTATAAAGATGGCAGCCTTTGATGTTAGTAATCAGGTAATGACAAGTCTTGCGGCAAATAACATTACAGCTATTATTGGTAACTGGGTTCGTTCCAGAGCAAAGGGTATCTTAAATGGTTATGATTACGGTACTGCAGGTGAAATAGATAAACTGGAAGTTAATGCTATTAGAACAGTATTAACAGAAGGTTTTATACCTATCTTCCCTTGTATTGGATGGAATTCAGTAGGACACCCTTATAATATTTCTTCCATCTCTCTTGCACAACAAGTAGCTGTTAATCTTAAGGCCGACAAGCTTTTCTATTTGATGGAAAATGGATCCATTGGTTCTGACTTTATTATTCCAGAAGGGGCTGCAATAAATTCAGAAGGTGAAATTGCGGCCATGGATTTAGAGCAGGCAGAGCAGTTTATAGAACTGAATAAAAATGATAAAAGACAAAACTTACTATCGTTAGTTCACATTGCAAAACTGGCATGCAAAAATGGTGTTGTTCGAACCCATATTGTTGATGCAAAAATTGATGGTGTTCTTCCTTGTGAAATTTTCAGTGATCTTGGTTCTGGAACAATGATTTATACCAGCAACTACGGAAAGCTGAGACCAATGGAACAGACTGATATTCCAAGTGTTTTAGGTATGATGTCTCCCTTTGTTGAAGCAGGAAAAATACTTCCAAGAACTAACGATGATTTGCTTCTTAATCTTAGTGATTATATTGTCTATGAATTTGATGGTGGTATTCATGCTTGCTCAGCCTTACATGTTTATCCTGATGGCCAGGGAGAAATTGCGGCAGTAGTTGTAGATGAATCTTTTGCCCATATTGGTATTGGTCCTAAAATGATGGATTATCTGATTAAAAAAGCAAAGGATGAAAAATTAAAATCCCTTTTTATCATGACAACCCAAAGTGCAGACTGGTTCGAAAAATTAGGTTTTGCCGCTGATACAATTGATTCTTTACCTGCAGAACGCAAAGCAAAATGGACTCCAGAAAGAAATTCAAAAGTATACAGATTAAAATAGAGCTGCTGAAATTTTTGATTAGGATAATTAAGAATTCAGCATAGTAAAGAGGAAATGATGAAAATAAGCAAAGAACAGATTAAATGGTATGGCAGAAATTTTGATAACAAGGGAATCAGATATTTTGATTTTTCTAACAGTGGATTTGAATTTTGTTTTAAGGGAACTAAAGCCAGCTGTAAAATTTTAAGTGATCCTGAAAACTGGAATAAAGAAAATTATGGAGTTCTTGGGGTTTATGTTTCAAAATTATCAAATGTCAGGGATTATGAAGGAAAATCCTTTTGGGAAAGTTTTCCGGAGGAATGTTCAAAAAAAATAATATTAGAAAATAAAGAAAACAATGTTGTTTTATATGAATCAGAAAAAGAAGAACTTGTTTTAATAAGAGTATTAAAAATTAGTGAAGCAGCTTTTGGATATGCGGGTTTTGATTTTTTGGAAATTGATGGAAAACTTGTAAAGAAAAATTATAAAAAGTTAGAAAAAACAGACAATTTAAAAATTGAATTTATTGGTGACAGTATTACTTGCGGATATGGTATTGAAGGTATCTATATGAAAGATACATTTACCACATCACAGGAACGCTCTGATAAAGCATATGCTTTTAAAACTGCAAAAGGATTAAATGCAGAATTTCAATGTGTCAGCTGGAGTGGAATAGGATTAATTTCAAAATATGTTGATGCCAGCATTGATATTCCAGACACAACAATTACAATGCCTTTACTTTGGCCATATACAGATAAATCTGCCAGCCTGCGACTTGGCGTTGAACCTGAAGTTTGGGATGAATCTCGTTTTAGTCCTGATATTGTTGTAATCAATCTTGGAACAAATGATGCCAGCTTTGTTCGTAAAGAAGAAGGCAGGAGAGTATTATATGTTCATAACTTACGGGTGTTAATAGAGAGTGTTCATCGTCGTTCACCAAATGCAAAAATCTGTTGTTGTCTTGGTGTAATGGGACAGGATTTATGTAGTTCTGTAAAAGAAGCTGTTGAGTTATTTAATAAAGATTTTCCTGCAGTAAAAATCAAGGCAGTAGAACTTCCGGTGCAGGTGGATGAAGATGGGATTGCAACCGACTGGCATCCAAGTGAAAAGACACATGGAAAGGTTGCAGAAATCATGGTAAAGGAATTAAAAGAATTAAAGGAATGGTAAAAAAAATCCTGGATGAAGTGAACTTCACATTAAGTACTTCTTCCAGGATTTTTTTTTAGAATCTGTATTTTTTTACAAGCTGAACAGGTTCTTCTTCAATTCTAATTTCTGGTAGTTTAGGAAGAACTGTGTAGCTATTATACATCCAGTCTCCATCTGGTTCTGAATAGGGATCATTTCCGTTTTCAGGATGATTCATTCCGTCTTTAGGAGGACAGAAGAAACGGAGCTGCATATCTGCGGCTTTTTCTAATGGTTTTTCAAAGAAGTAAGACATTAAATCAACGACTTTTGTACCAGGTTTTTTATAAAACCAGTATCCGCCAAATTCCATCATAATGTTCATATCAACTAATTCATCTTTGAAATATACTTCGAAGTAAGTTGGTGTTTTATTAAAGTGACAGTCAACAGAAACTCCTTCTGCATCTTCTGAATTTGCCCAACGTAATTTTGCAGGAAGTTCAATTTCACCTGCATTTTCAATTGGCTGACTGAAGAAAGGTTTATGAAGCTGATTTTTATACATAGACATTATAGGTTGTTCAATGCCAACTAAGGGATTGTTAGGATCTGTAACTTCCAAACCAAGACGTCCATCATCACGGAACTGATAGAGAGTAAAAGCAGAAAGCCATTTATCATCATCTTTTTCAATAAGTTCCATAAAGTGGCGCATCATATTTGACTGTTCAAAAGCACCTGTAACATCACCGTCTCCATTCATTTCTGAAAGAACCATTGGTTTATCCTGACCAGTAATTTCTTTTAAACGATAGTAAGTCTTCTTTGCTTTTTCATAAACTTTATCAACATCATAGCAGGCATAGTTAGATGTTTCTTTTGTAGCAACATCAGCAGGCCATCCCCAGTGAAGGGAAATATACTGATCTCCAGACCAGATATCTGCAACTTTGTGAGCTTTAAGGAAAATATCTTCCATTTCAAGTTTACCAGTTTCTTCTTCCCACATACCGGCACAAAGAATCATTTTTACATTAGGCGCATGTTTATGCATAACGTTGGCAACCATAACGAAAAAATCTGCAACTTGCTGATAGTCTTTTGCACGGCGGGTATAACAGAACCAGTTTCCTGTACATTCATGGTTTACACGAAGAAGAACCCGGCCATAAGGACGAAGATCTTTTGCTAAAAGGATAATGTCTTCTTCTGTTAATGTTGTATCGATTGTAAGAGTAAGAACAACATCCTGCCCATGCTGACGGATTTCTTTCATAAAATTAAAAGGTTCAT